>JBFGFW010000094.1:0-7943 GCA_041579395.1 Sulfitobacter sp. | reverse complement strand
GACAAGCTGGCAAAACGTCGTCGCCGCCTGCAGCCCCTGCAACCTGAAAAAGGGATCAAAGGCGCTGCACCAGACCGGGTTCCACCTGCGCAAACCACCTCGCCAACCCGGTGCCGAAGAACTGCGCAACATGGGCCGGAAATTCCCGCCCAACCACCTGCACGACAGCTGGATGGATTTCCTCTACTGGGACGCCGAACTACAGGCCTGACCGCCCCGCTTCTCTGGCTTGCAAATATCCTCGGGGGGTCCGGGGGGCAGACAGCCCCCCGGCGCTTTCCGAAATCATCATCGCCTAAAAATCCAGATCAACCCAGACGGGTACGTGGTCGGACGGCTTGTCGCGTCCGCGTACATCCTTGTCGATCTGGCAGTCCTGCAACATGTCCGCGCAGGCGGGGCTCAGCAGGAAGTGATCAATCCGGATGCCATTGTTGCGGTTCCAGGCCCCGGCCTGATAATCCCAAAAACTATAGTGCCCTGAGCCTTGGATCCGCGCGCGAAACGCATCCGTTAGTCCCAGTGCGACCAGTTTGCGCCAGGCGGCACGCGATTCAGGGCGAAACAGGGCGTCCTCGCGCCATGCATCGGGCGTTGCCGCGTCTTCTGCCTGAGGGATCACGTTGTAATCCCCGGTCATCAAGAACGGCATCTCTTCCGACAAAAGCTGGCGCGCGCGGTCTTCCAGCCGCGCCATCCATGCCAGTTTGTAGTCATATTTCGGTCCCGGAGCGGGATTTCCGTTCGGCAGGTACAACCCACATAGCCGCAACGCGCCGCGTTTGCCGATCACGGTCGCTTCGATATAGCGGGCCTGATCATCACTGTCGTCGCCGGGCAGGCCGCGCGTCACATCTTCAAGCGGCAGTTTCGACAGGATAGCGACGCCGTTAAAGGACTTCTGGCCATGGGTTTCCACGTTATAGCCACGGTCTTCAAACACCGCGCGGGGAAAGCCCTCATCCATGGATTTGATCTCCTGAAGGATGGCCACGTCCGGCTGCGCTTCGTCCAGCCACTCCGGCAGGGCGTCGATGCGGGCCTTGATGCCATTGATGTTGAATGTCGCGATTTTCATGCGCTGCCCCTTCGGTTCCTTGCCAAACCTATCGCGTAAACGTCGGTTCGGGGCAAGGGTATGAGCCCCTGATATCACCGACATCAGCGGGTGATTCGCGCATTGGTTGAGATGAATTGCCTGACCAGAGACACAAAAGGGGGTCAAAAGGCGCTGTGGATAACATTTTTTGCGGCTTGTGGATAAATTTGTTTCCGCATCGATCACAAAGAACTCGGAAGTGAGGCTTGTGTGAGTAACTTTGGCTTCCTCCCGTTTGGCGAGAAATATGAATTGGCGAAACAACTTTCAAGGGTAATGATGAGTGCATTGCAACCTAAAGCTGCAATCGGTTGAAAGCCGAACTCTCAAAAAGGAACTATTATGAACGCGTTTGCCTATATTCAAGACACCCAAGTTACTGCAACGCCAACAGGCTCCGTTACATTGCACGGCGGGTACGGGACCGATCTGTTTTCGACCGGGTCCGGTGCCAGCGTATCCGACATGATGTCGGGCGAGGGGGTCGAGTTCTTTACCACCGGGTCGGTTGCCACACTGGGCAGCATGATCGAGGGCGAGGCGACCGGCCTCTACACCACCAGCTGCTGAAATCAAGCTGCTGCCATCGGCACATGCCGATAGACTTCACCCTGTGCCCCCGGCGTCGGGGGGCAGGGCTTATTTATTCGAAAGGTGACCCATGTCGAATATTGTTCAACTGCACAGCCATCCGCGCAGCGAAGCCCAGGATATTGCGGGGTTGAGCAAGATGTTCGCGTCGCAAAGACGGACGCGGGGCGATGTGTTTTGGCTGAAGGAAAACGCCGAATGGCTGGGCATGCTGGCCACCATGCCCGACGCGGTTCCCGATCAGGCGCTCGCCCCCTATGCGGCGTTTTATGACGACATGCGGGCGCAGTTGGCCTTCTTTCCGCAATATTACCGATTTTTTCTGTCACTTTGTCTGGATCTTGAGGATCTGGGTCTGGGCGACACGCACGGACTGGCGATGTGCGACTTGGTCGCGGCCAAGGGGCTGCCAGATGCCGAACTGTCAGATTTGCAACGGGCTGAAGCCGAACGCTTGTTGGCGCGCCGCCTTGGCACCGGCCATGATCAGGCCCTGCGCGGCCGCCTGCACAGGTTTATTTCAAGGTCGCAAACCTTTGTTCTGCCAAACAAAAAGGCAGCCTATGAACTGGCCCATATCGTGTTTTATCTGTCGGACTATGGTAAATGCGATCCCCAATTATCGGCCGAAGCGTTGGTCAGTCTGGAATATGCGGGTCTGCTGGCGTTTCTGGATCAGAACGCCGACCTGCTGGCAGAAATCTGTGCCGCTCTTCGATTTGCAGGGGTGGCCCCCAGTTTGATCTGGGAGCGGCTGGTGTTGTCGTCGCACCGTGAATGCACATTTCAAACCGTGCCGTCCGCGGGGACAAAAGACATCTATCACAGCTATCTAGTCACCGGCTGGGTGTCACGGCTGGCAGGAGAGCGCGCCTTTACGGGCCATGTGCCCGCCGGACCGGTTGCAATTGCGGGGCCGGCGGGCGGCGGTGGGCCGCTGCGGGACCTGTCGCAGGGATTGTTTGATCTGGGCGCGCGCCGGTCAGCCGATTGGGCAATCATGCGCGAAAGACTGTGCGCGGATTTGCCCGATTCAGGCCACACGGTGCTTGAGGCGGCGATGCAATCCAGTGATCGCTTCGAGGCGTTCTTCGAAGGATTCGCGCGCGCTGTTCCTGGGGCGGTAGGTGGCATTGACCTCATGTGACCATGAGGTCAGCCTCCGGCGGGAGTTTTTCTGGCAAAATGAAGCCGTGGCAGGGTTACATCGAGAACGAGGTGCCGCACCCGCAAGCGCTGGTGGCGTTGGGGTTTTCGATGACGAACCGCGCGCCAATCAGTTCTTCTGAGAAATCGATGGTCGCGTTTGCCAGAAAGGGCAGCGAAATGCTGTCAACGACGACTTTCTGGCCTGATCCTTCGAGGATCAGGTCGTCTTCCTTGGGGTCATCCAAGACGATTTCATACTGAAACCCAGAACAGCCGCCCCCTTCCACAGCGACGCGCAGCGCCTTGCCATCGGCGGCGGCACCGATTTCTGCGAGGCGGTCAAAGGCACGGGAGGTCACTTTAGGGGGCAGGTTCATTTTCGGGCTCCGGGGTGATCGGTTTCCATCTGTCTTGCCGTGTAATATAGAAAGCCGCAGGACAGGCCACAAGGACCCCAGTTTATGCGCGCTTCTTTTGCCTCTGATCCGGCAGCGACCCGGGGACGGTTGATGCCGGAGGAGGAAAGTACCTTTCGGTCATGCTTTCAGCGGGATCGCGACCGGATCATCCACGCGAGTGCGTTTCGGCGGCTTAAGCACAAGACCCAAGTGTTCATCGAACACGAGGGCGATTATTACCGTACGCGGCTGACCCATTCGATCGAGGTGGCGCAGGTGGCGCGCACAATTTCGGGTGCTTTGGGGTTGAACGCCGAACTGACGGAAGCCGTGGCGCTGGCCCATGATCTGGGCCATCCGCCTTTCGGTCACACCGGCGAAGACGCGCTTCAGGCGTTGATGGCCCCCTATGGCGGGTTTGATCACAACGCGCAGGCGATCCGCATCGTCACCAATCTGGAGCGGCATTATGCGGATTTCGACGGGCTGAACCTGACTTGGGAGACACTTGAGGGGCTGGCCAAGCACAACGGTCCTGTCACCGGTCCGCTGCCTTGGGCGTTAGAGGCCTATAGCCACCGCCACGATCTGGAACTTGACACCTTTGCCAGTGCCGAGGCGCAGGTGGCCGCGATTGCCGACGATGTCGCCTATAACCACCACGACCTGCACGACGGCTTGCGCGCCGAGCTGTTTTCGACAGATGAGTTGGCCGAGTTGCCCATTCTGGACCGGTGTTTTGCCCGCGTCGATACGCTGTATCCGGGGCTGAACTATTATCGCCGCCGTCACGAGGCGTTGCGCCGCTTCTTTGGTATTCTGGTAGAAGACGTGATCGTGTTTGCCCGCGACCGTCTTGATGACATGCAGCCGCAAACACCCACAGACATCCGGATGGCCGGGCGCACGGTGATCCGGTTTTCCGACCCGGTGTTCGAAGATCTCAAGGTGATACGCGCATTTTTGTTTGACCGGATGTACCGTGCGCCGTCGGTGGTGATCATGCGCAAACAGGTGACGCAGGTGGTCGAAGACCTGTTCCCGTGTTTCCTGGCCCATCCGGATCAGTTGCCCAAACAGTGGCGCAAGGACGTCGAAGATGCCGAGGGCGAGACCGCGCTGGCCCGGATCGTGTCCGACTACATATCGGGGATGACGGACCGCTTTGCCCTGCAAGAACACGAGCGTCTGATCGGGGCAGGCTGAACCGCCCTTGATTGACGGCGCTTTTTCTGGTGATACACGGGGCCAAGACGAAGGAAGCCCGACATGAACCTTTTTGCCGATATCCGCACGCTTGTGCTGTCCACGCTTGATGCGCTGGTCGCCGAAGGGTTCCTGCCCGATGGGCTGGCCTTTGATGCCATCACGGTCGAGCCGCCCCGCGATTCCGCGCATGGCGATATGGCGACCAACGCGGCGATGGTGCTGGCCAAACCCGCGGGCATGAAACCGCGCGAGATTGCCGAGAAACTGGCCGCCAGGCTGGCCGAAGATCCGCGGATCACCAGCGCCGACGTGGCGGGGCCGGGGTTTTTAAACTTGCGGTTGGACGCTTCGGTCTGGCAGTCACTGGTGGGTGCCGTTCTGGCGCTGGGCACAGACTATGGTCGCGGCGATCTGGGTCAGGGCAAGCGGGTCAACGTCGAATATGTGTCCGCCAACCCAACCGGCCCTTTGCACGTTGGACATACGCGTGGCGCGGTGTTTGGCGATGCGTTGGCGTCTTTGCTGGATTTCTCGGGCTTCGATGTGACGCGTGAATATTATATCAACGACGGCGGCGCGCAGGTCGACGTGTTGGCCCGGTCCGTCTATCTGAGGTACCTTGAGGCGCATGGCCAAGAGGTCGCCTTTCCTGATGGCACCTATCCCGGCGATTACCTGATCGACGTCGGAGAGGCGTTGAAAGCCAAAGTGGGCGACGCCTTTCTGGATCAGGACGAAGATCTTTGGCTGGAAGACGTGCGCAATTTTTCCACCGATGCGATGATGGAACTGATCCGCGCCGATCTGGCGTCTTTGGGCGTCAAGATGGATGTGTTCTATTCCGAGAAGTCGCTTTATGGCACCGGCAAGATCGAGGCCGCGATTGAGGACCTGAAATCCAAGGGCCTGATCTATGAGGGGGTTTTGGAACCGCCAAAGGGCAAGACCCCCGAAGATTGGGAACCGCGCGAGCAGACCCTGTTCAAATCCACCGCGCACGGTGATGACGTGGACCGTCCGGTGATGAAATCCGATGGCGGCTGGACCTATTTCGCGCCCGATATTGCCTATCACTATGACAAGGTGCAGCGCGGCTTTGATATGCTGATCGACGTGTTCGGGGCCGATCATGGCGGTTATGTCAAACGGATGAAAGCCGCCGTATCAGCGTTATCGGGGGGTACGGTGCCGCTGGACATCAAGCTGACGCAGCTGGTCAAGCTGTTCAGGGACGGGCAGGAATTCAAGATGTCCAAGCGGGCAGGGACCTTCATCACCCTGCGCGATGTGGTGGATCAAGTGGGCGCGGATGTGACGCGCTTTGTGATGCTGACCCGCAAGAATGACGCGATGCTGGATTTCGATTTTGCCCGCGTGCTGGAACAATCGCGTGAAAACCCGGTGTTCTATGTGCAATACGCCCATGCGCGGGTCAAATCGGTGCTGCGCAAGGCCGCCGAGGCTGGCATCGACGCTGACATGGCCACGTTGCAGGCCGCCGACCTGACCAAGCTGGACCACGAGGCAGAGCTGGCACTGGCCGCGAAGCTGGCCGGCTGGCCGCGGCTGGTTGAAACCGCCGCGCGCAGCAACGAGCCGCACCGCGTCGCATTCTACCTTTATGAGCTTGCGGGCGATTTTCACGGGCTCTGGAACCGGGGCCATGACGTGCCGTCTTTGCGGTTCCTGCAGGACGATTTCGCGACCAGCCAGTCAAAAATCGCCCTTGCCCGGGCCACGGCGATTGTAATTGCGTCAGGTCTTGGTATTCTTGGCGTTACACCAGCGGAAGAGATGCGATAAACGCACGCCCGCCGGACAGGCATATTCAAAGAACAGACTCGCGCCGATCAAACCAGCCGCGGGCAATGAGGCAGAAATGGCAGATTACACATCCTTCCCCCGCGCTGCGGGGTATTCGATTGAATCCGATCATCCCATGGGCCCCCCATCTGTGACCAAGCCTTTGGCAAAGCTGACAAATGCCGCTGGCGCGATCATGTCGCTGGCGCTGATCGTCGGCATCGGGGTATGGGGCTACAAGCTGCTGGTGCGTGATGTCACGGGCATTCCTGTGGTGCGCGCCCTTGAGGGCGACATGCGGGTGCGGCCCGCAAATCCGGGCGGTCAGTTGGCCGAACACCAGGGGCTATCCGTCAATGCCGTTGCGTCAAACGGAACCGCTGGAAAGATGGCCGATCAGCTGATCCTGGCCCCGAAACCCCTGGACCTTTTGGACGAGGACCAGCCGGTTCAGACCGCGATGGTTGCACCAGTGCCACAGGCGGCGGCGCAACCGGTCCCTGCGCGCGAGGTATCGACACCGCTGGACGCCGGCAACCTTGATGGATTGGTGGCGGAATTGACCGACGGGATTGCCCCGCTGGAAGATGATGAACTGGAACCCATCAACGCCAGCGCCACCTTTGATGCGGACACGCTGGAAATGGCGGTCTCGAACGCGGTTGCCGTGGCCATGGGGGCAGAACCCGGCGTGCGCAGTTCATTGCGTCCCCAAACCCGGCCCGCGACGCGCGCCGTTGTAACGCCTGCGACGTTCGAGCCTACCCTGGCCCGAACCGAAACCAAGGAAATGTCCGGGGACAATCTGGCCACCGGCACGCGGCTGGTGCAACTGGGCGCATTCGATACACCCGACATCGCGCGGGCGCAGTGGGACAGTCTGAACAAGCGTTTCGGGTCCTATCTGGAAGGCAAATCGCGCATCATTCAAGAGGCCAGCAGCGGTGGCAGAACCTTCTACCGCCTACGGGCTCACGGGTTTGAAGACATCGCAGATGCACGGCGTTTCTGCTCTGCGCTGGTTGCTGAAAATGCCGACTGCATCCCGGTCGTCACCCGCTGATGCGCTTTGGCGCGACGATTCTGGATGCCGAAGGCCTGCGGCTGACAGCCGAGGAAAAGGCGCTGTTTCGCGCTGTCAAACCGTTTGGGTTCATCCTGTTTGCCCGCAATATCGATACGCCTGATCAGGTGCGCGCCCTGTGCGCCGAACTGCGCGATGCGGCGGGCCATGATGCCGTTATCACCGTGGATCAGGAAGGCGGGCGGGTGCAGCGCCTGCGCGCCCCGCAGTGGCACGACTGGACACCCCCGCTTGAGTTTGTGCAGGCGGCTGGCGGCAACGCAGCGCAGGCGATGTACCTTCGGTTTCGGCTCATCGCCCACGAGCTTTATGCGCTTGGCATCAACAGCAACTGCGCGCCGATGGTCGACGTCGCCGGCCCTGAAACCCACGCATTCCTGCGGAACCGTTGCTATGGCACCGACGCTGCACAGGTGGCCGCATTGGGCCGGGCTGCGGCGGACGGGATGCTGGCCGGGGGCGTCCTGCCGGTGGTCAAGCACATGCCGGGCCATGGTCGCGCCACGATGGACAGCCATTTCAATTTGCCGCGGGTCACGGCCAGCCTCGACCACCTGACGCCGGTCGATTTTGCGCCGTTCAAGGCGTTGAACGATCTGCCAATGGGGAT
>JBFGFW010000093.1:0-7999 GCA_041579395.1 Sulfitobacter sp. | reverse complement strand
TGCGGGTTCCAACCCTCCAACGTCGGCACGGCTGCGGCTAACCCGAACAGTGCCGCAGATGCGCCCGTCCAGATCACGCTGAACGCGCCGCCCGCGCAGGCAGCACCGGCGCGCCGGACGGCACCTGCCGCAATCGCGCCGCGCCCGATCCCGCAAAAGCGGACCGCGCCGGTGGTGATGCGCCAGACCGCACCTGTGCGCCAAACCGCCCCGGCCCCCGTGGCGGTTGCTGCGGCCCCTGTGGTTGTGCGGGCCCCAGATGGCAGCGGTTGTCCGGGCCGGTCGGCGCTGAGCCAGCGCTATTCGCGATCGTCCGACAAGCGTTTTCCGGTGCGCTGTGGTCCGCAATCCGCCCCCATTATCGGGACCGGGTCAACATCCGTTGTCGCGGCCGCACCCTATGCAGATAGTCTGGCCGGCGTGACGGCGACAACAAGGATTGTACCCAAGCATGTGGCGATCAACCGGATCAACACCTTGGCGAATGTCCCCGTGCCGAAGGGTTATGTATCGGTGTGGGAAGACGACCGTCTGAACCCAAGACGTGCTGAACAGAACCTGACCGGACGCGGACAGATGTTGCTGATCTGGACCAACACGGTGCCGCGCCGTCTGATCAACCAGAAGAACGGGCGCGACATGACCGCCAAGATCCCGCTGGTCTATCCCTACACCTCGATCGAGCGGCAAAGTCGTGAATTGGGAGAGGTCACATTTGCCACGCGCGACGGCCAGTTGGTCAAGCGGATCGTGCGCAATGCCAACGCGGCCCCGATTGCGCGCAAGCCGGTCTATTCCAGCCGGTCGATTGCCAAGCCAGTTGCGCCCGCGTCAACCAAAGCGCAGGTCACCGGCAGCACCTATGTGCAGATCGGCGTGTACGCCAGCCCGTCCAACGCGCAGAAAACGGCGCAGCGGATCGCCCGAATGGGCATGGGCGCGCGCATCGGCAAATCCAGTCGCGGCGGCAAAACCTATCTGTCTGTGCAGGCCGGACCCTTTGGTAAATCATCGGCCCCGGCAGCTTTGGGCAAGCTGCGCGGTGTCGGCTATAAAGACGCGTATATCCGCTAGACGTTACATATTATCGGTTTCATGAGGCCAGTCGGAGAAAATCCGGCTGGCCATTTCTTCTGCCCAGATTGCATAGATGTCCGGACCGGGATGAAACCCGTCTGCTGCCATCTGGCCCGGGATCAAGGGCTTGTTGAAGGGCACGTGATGCACGCCGGGTAGTGGTGACAAAAGGCGGGCAAGCGTCGCGTCAAAGCGATGCGCCTGCCGTCCCAGCGACCAGCGCAGGGGTTGTGGCAACAACGGAAACTTGCCCAACGGCGGGATGCCGGACATATAGATCAGGCGTGGCGAAAATTGCGTTTCAAGCTGCCCAAGCAACGCTTTTTGCCGTCGCGCCCAGACCGGCAACGGTACCCCATGGGTCAGGTCGTTGACGCCAAGCGCCGTCACGATCACGTCAAAAGGGGCAGGGTCCATGTCAATCAGCGACATAGAGGTGCTGCGGGTGGTGGCTCCGGTCTTGGCGATCACTTGCCAGTCAACGCTGAACCGCTGCGCCAAAAGCGTGGTCAATTGTCCGGCCAACGCCTGCGATTGATGCGCGACGCCCACCCCCGCAGCCGAGGAATCCCCGACGATCAGCAACGACAGGCGCGGGCCATTGCCCAAGCTGCCCGACCGCTGGCCCGCCGCTTCGGGCAGGCGCAGTGCGCGGCCCCGCACGCGGACACCTTGGGCAAGCAGCAGCGGCGACAGGGCGAGGCGCAAGGCAATATCCAGCATCGCGGCGCGATTACCCCCCGCAGATGTTTTGCAAGCGCAGCCAATCGGCGTCGCTGATCAGCGGGGCGGTATCCTTGCCGTTCATCGGGTCGGCTTCGATCAGCGCAAGCACCGTTTCGCCGGTGATGTCGCGCGCCTTGGCGTAAGGTGTGCTGTGCAGGCTTTCGGCAGCAAACCGCGCCAGCAATGCATCGGATGGCGGATCAAGATTCCGTTGACCCATGACAAATTCTGCATAGCCTTCCAGGGCGGCTTCGGACACGTCGCCAGTGGTCAACAGGCGAAAGTTCTCGCGCAGGCTGATTGCTTGCAGCATATCGCGCAATGGATCGCTGATCTCGCGCTGCACCAGTTCGGACAGGATATACCCCGCCGCCACATCGGGGGATTCATGGTCTTCGAACAGGGTCTTGTTCAGCACGATCAGCCCGCCGGGCAAATGCAGGCTGGACCGGGTCATCGCGGGCAGCACGACCAGAGGGCCGGACGAAAGGCGCGTGCCCAGTTTTGCCAGGGCGGTGCGTCCGCGGCTGTTGATACAGGCCATGCCGGACACCCGTTCGATTTGTTTCAGCAGCGAGGTCCCGATCGATGCGCGCTTGACCCATGGTACGACCCGCAAGGTATGATCCTGCATGGCTGCCGGCAGCCAGAACAGCGCCAATGCCGCGACCACCAGCACCGATCCCAGCACGCCGATCAGCCGCAACCGGCCCGGCCGCGGCCTGCGGCGTTCAACCGCGCGGCGCAGGGTTTCAATGGCGTCGATCATCTGGGCATCGTCGGCAGAAATCTCAAGCGTTTCAGATGGATCGCCATCGGGGTGAAAGACCGCCGGGCGCGTGCCGGGATTGGCGCGGGCCACAGCGGCCAGCGACCAATGCGCAAGTGCCTGATCCTTCATGTCGGAAATCACCAGCGTGGCATCCCCCACCGATACGATAACCTCGCGACGTTGATCTTCTGGGCTCGCGCGCCAAAGACCCGTCGCTTCAAGTCGCGCGTATTTCGTGAGGGCCGTCATGGGGTGGATGCACTGCCTTGTTGTTTTGCAGTTCTTTAGCATTTGATGGCGCTTGAGCAATGGGCAGACTTGGGACAGCATGCGCCCATTCCACAGGAGCCGATCATGCAGGTAAGACCCGCAAAACCCGCTGACATCCCTGCGATAGCGGCGCTGTGGCACAGCGGCTGGCATCAGGCCCATGCGTCAATCGTTCCGCCCGCGGTGACCGCGTTGCGCACGTCGGAAGAATGCGCATCCCGTGCGATGGCGCATCTGGATCAGACCCAAGTGGGCTGGGTCGATGGGCACCTTGCAGGGTTTTTCATGCTGGAGGCGGACGAGCTTTATCAATTCTACGTGGATGCCGCATTTCAGGGCACGGGGCTTGCGACAGATCTGATGCGCGTGGCCGAGGCCGCGCTTGGCGCGGGGTCGAAATGGCTGGCCTGTTCTGTCGGCAACGACCGCGCGGCGGCATTTTTCACGAAGTGTGGCTGGGTGCAGACCTGCGTGACCCCTTATGAGGTCGAAACGGGCGCAGGGCCGCTGCTCGTGGATGTGTGGCGTTACGAAAAACAGATCGGTCGGACATGAAGCCCGATTGCAGCGGTGCGGGCAGGCTGAATGGCCCGCCCTGCCGTCTTCAGGGGTTCAGAAGCCGCAAGGCTAAAGTGTTGCTGCCAACTTGCGTAACTCGAATTTCTGGATCTTGCCGGTCGAGGTTTTGGGCAGCTCCTGAAACACGACCTTTTTGGGTGCTTTGAACCCGGCGAGGGTTTCGCGCGCAAAGGCGATCATCGCCGCCTCGTCGCAGGTGGTGCCGGGCTTCAGTTCGACAAAGGCGCAAGGCACCTCGCCCCACTTCTCGTCTGGCTTGGCGACAACGGCGGCAAGGTTGACGTCCGGGTGGCCCATCAACACGCCCTCGACTTCGACCGACGAGATGTTTTCGCCGCCCGAGATGATGATGTCCTTGGCGCGGTCGGCGATCTGCATGTACCCGTTTGGATGCTGCACGGCCAGATCACCGGAGTGGAAATAGCCGCCGGCAAATGCTTCTTTCGTGGCTTCGGGGTTCTTGTAATATCCCTTCATCACCGCGTTTCCGCGGATCATGATCTCGCCCTGAGTGGCACCGTCCATCGGAACCTGAGCCATTTGGTCGTCCAGCACGGTGATGTCCTCCATCATCGGCATCGCCACGCCTTGGCGGGCTTTCATCGCGGCGCGCTCGGCCCCTTTCAGGTCGTCCCAGTCGCTGTTCCACAAACATTCGGTGACGTGTCCATAGGTTTCAGTCAGTCCGTAGACTTGCGTCACGTTGAACCCAAGCGCTTCGATCTTGCTTAGCGTGGCGGGGGCGGGGGGCGCACCGGCGGTGAACACCTCGACCTGATGATCGAAGGGGCGGCGTTCGTCCTGCGGCGCATTGACCAGCATGTTCAGCACAATCGGCGCACCGCCGAAATGGGTGACGCCCTGATCGGCGATGGCATCATAGATCGCACCCGCCGTGATGTCGCGACAACACACCAACGTGCCGCCCAGCAGGGGCATCATCCATGTGTGGTTCCAGCCGTTGCAGTGAAACAGCGGCACGATCTGCATGAATACCGGGTTCATCACCATGCGCCAGCTGATCACCGTGCCCATGGTCATCAGATAGGCCCCGCGATGGTGATAGACCACGCCCTTGGGCCGCCCGGTGGTGCCGGAGGTATAGTTGAGCGCCAGGCTTTCCCATTCATCCTGCGGCATGATCCAGTCAAAGTCGGGATCGCCCCCCGCAAGCACGTCGTCGTAAACAGGATGGCGACCGGAGGCGGGATAGCCCGCATCGGGGTCCGGCACCTCGATGATACCAGGTGCGGTGGGGCCACAGGCGGCACAGGCAGCTTCCGCCAGCGCGATGAACTGGGTGTCAGCAAGCACCACGCGCGCTTCGCCGTGGCCCAGAATATAGGTGACGGTGTCCACATCCAGACGCGTGTTGATGGTGTTCAGCACCGCACCGCAGGCTGGGACGCCAAAATGCGCTTCGGCCTGGGCCGGGATGTTGGGCAACAAGGTTGCGACCACATCACCGGGTGACACGCCCATTTTTGCCAGTGCAGAGGCCAGCCTGCTGCACCGTGCATGATACTGCGCATAGGTAACACGGTGATTTCCATACGACACGGCCAGCACGTCTGGAAACACCTTGGCCGCACGCTGCAGATGCGACAACGGGGTGAGCGGCACATAGTTGGCGCGGCACTTGTCCAGGCCGGTTTCGTTGGTCATCCATCCCATCATGTATTCCTTGGCTTTCCGCGGCAGTTGCCGGGTTAAGTATTGCGCCGAAGCGGAGTTTTTGAAAAGGGTGAAACGGGCAGGTATCGGGGAGAACGGCGTGACAGACACCATGATACGACCCGGAATGGCAGCCCTGTCGGTGTTGGCGGGAATGGCCGTTCTTGGCCTGACAGACAATTTCGTGCCCTTCCTGACAAAGCACGGCTCGCTGTGGCAATTCCACATGGTGCGCGGTTTCATGGCGCTGGCGCTGATGGGGGCGCTTGTGGCGATGGGGATGGGCACGCTTAGACCGCGGCGGCTGGCGGCCGTGCTGGGGCGCAGCGTGTTCACTGCGGGCGCGATGCTGATCTACTTTGGCTGTCTGGCGGTGTTGCCGATTGGCGTCGTGGTGGCGGGGCTGTTCACCGCGCCATTGTTCGTACTTTTGATCTCTGTCGCTTTTCAAGGCAAGACGGTGGGGCCAACCCGCATCTGTGCTGTGATAATGGGGTTCTTGGGCGCGGTGCTTGTGATCCAGCCGGACCCGGCAGCGCTTGATCTGGTGGCGTTCCTGCCGATCGCGGCGGGTGTGCTGTATGCTATCGGTGCCGTGGCCACCCGCGCCTGGTGCGAAGGCGAAAGCACGCTGACCCTGACTGCGGGCTTCTTTGCGATGCTGACGGTATTCGGGGCGATTGGACTGATGGTGCTGCCCGCAGGTGGGCAGCCGGGGCCCGAAGGATTTGTGCTGCGGGGCTGGGTGTCGCTTGATCTGGGGCTGCTATTCTGGACGGCCGTGCAGGCCATCGGATCACTTGCCGGGATTGCGCTGATCTTTCGGGGCTATCTGCTGGGCGAGGCGGGGCAGGTCGCGATCTACGAATATTCGCTGCTGGTCTTTGCCAGCATTTGGGCGTGGGTGCTGTGGGGGCAGAGCGTCACTGCGACGGGCTTGATCGGGATGATCCTGATCGCGGCGGCGGGCAGCATCATCGCGCTGCGCTCTGACGACCCGTTGCCGTTGCGTGGACCACGGGTGCCGGAATGATCATCAGTCGGGGGCGCAACTATATCTTCGTCCATGTGCCCAAGACTGGCGGCACATCGCTGGCGCTGGCGCTTGAAGACCGGGCGATGAAGGATGACATCATGTTGGGCGATACACCCAAGGCGCTGAACCGGCGCAACCGGCTAAAGGACCTGCAGGCCGCCGGGCGGCTTTGGAAACATGCGACACTGGCCGACATCGAAGGTGTGGTGACACGCGAAGAGATAGCACAGATGTTCACCTTCACGCTGGTGCGCAACCCCTTTGACCGGATCGTCAGCTATTACCACTGGCTGCGCGAACGCCACTTTGACCATCCGGCGGTGAGCTTGGCAAAGCAGTCCTCATTTGAGGGCTTTCTGACGACGCCGCTGATCCAGACCAGCCTGCGCGACGCGCCATATCCATCCTTTATGCGTGACAGCGGCGGGCAGGAGCATTGCTCGTCATACATCCGGCTTGAGCATTTCGACCAGGATGCGGCACCGCTTTTTGATCATCTGGGGTTCACGCTGACCCTCACACGTGAAAACGCATCGGTGCGCAATGCAGATTACCAAAGCTACTATACGCCCAAGCTGCGCCACATCGTCGAATCAATCTGTGCACAAGACATCGCGCGCTTTGAATATCAGTTCGCGCGACCGTCTTAGTTTGCACATACGAGTTAACCACAGGTAGTTAGATTGTCGCCAGAAAAGGGGGTCAGAAGCCCTAAACCGGCGCGATTGTGCACTGGTTTGGCCCAATGCCCCAAATATACCGCTTTGTCGGCCAGATGCGGCCATCCGAATCAATCCTAATCAATGGAAGAAATGAGTGGCCGGAAAGATCGGCATCATACCAATGGGATGGATCGACATGTTTGGTTGGAAACTGAAAAATAGCGGTTTGAACTTCCGCGCAGCAGAAATGTCAGGTGCCTTTGATGGCGGCCTTGAGTCTGTCACCCACGGTCTGATGGCCGGCACGCGGATTGCATCGATGCTGGGATGGCGCGGCGTTGAATCGCTGGCCAAGGGCGATATGATCCTGACCTTCGACAATGGCATGAAGGAAATCGTGGAGATCCGCCGCCTGACAATCTGCCTTGATGCACCGCAGACAGATGCGTCCCTCTGGCCGGTGATCGTTCCGGCAAATGCCTTGGGCAACAAGGAATCGCTGATGCTGCTGCCCGAACAGGGTGTCATGCTGGAATGCGAAGCGGCCAGCGACATCTATGGCGATCCTTTCGCCATCGTCGTGGCCCGCGCGCTGGACGGTATCAACGGCATCCACCGTGCGCCGCCCGCCACACGCATCGAACTGATTTCGATTTCTCTGGCAGAAGATCAGGTGATTTATGCCGAGGGTGGGGCGCTGATTTTCTGCCCGGCGCAGACGACATCGCTGGACCGGATGCTGCAGGGGAATACTTCTGATTACGAAGTGCTGGGGGCCCGCGACGCAGAGTTTCTGGTTGAGTGTTTCGAGATGGAAAGCAAAGCAGACATCGACTTTGGTTTTCCGCAGATGGTCGCCGCAGAGTAGTTATGCAACGCCGGCGCGCCCTTGCCGGCGCTGAATCAATCCCATTCCCCAACCCAAAAGGAAGGTCGCTGTCGCGGCCTTCTTTTTTTGCCAGCTGGGCCCAAATCGCAAAACGGCCAGCAGTTTCCTGCTGGACGTTTTTTTCGATCTGAGACTTCCTTGCGCGATCAGGCGGCTTTGGCGTCCGGGCCAAACCGGCCATAGAACGTCTGACCCTTGTCGGCCATCTCACGCAGCAGATCGGGGCACTTGAAACGGTCGCCGAATTTCTCGGTCAACTGATCACAACGCTCGGCCGCATAAGGCGCGCCGATGATGTCGAGCCAGCTGAACGG
>JBFGFW010000092.1:0-8021 GCA_041579395.1 Sulfitobacter sp. | reverse complement strand
CGGCGATACATCGGTCGCGGGAAGGTTCTTGCCGGAGGCAGGTACCGTTTGCGGCAGCTGAATGCGACCCGCGATGGCACCCTGACTGTTGCCGCTGGCGGAAGGCTGGCCATCCTGCGGAACAACCAGTTCCAGCATGTTCGAGCGTTGAAACGGATCGATGCCTTCGGCGCGCAACAGACGCACAGCGTCAAAATCCGAAGTCGGGGCAAGCCCGTGCTTTTGCGCCACGCGCCGTGCCATGCGCAACTGGCGCCCCGTCAGCCCCTCGCGGCGGATCGCGTCCATGTCCTGCTCGCCTGTGACTTCGCTGGCCGATGATACTTCGCCTTCGCGGACGTTCGGCACGACGTCCCTGTCCGGTACCGGCTGGGCAGACTGCGGCGTGTCCACGACACGCGGGCCCGTCGTGGGACGTACCGGGGTGGGACGTTCCGGCGCGGAGGGGCGCACAGGGGGCGGGACTGCGTCCACACTTCTGCTCGTGGCCGGGGCTGAATTGGCGGGCGGCGCTGCAACGGGAATGTTGCGTTTGATGCGGAATTTTCTAGCCTTGGGTTTCGTAGTCATAAAGCTGTTTCGCCTCTTCCAAGGTGTCGAATATATGAAGCTTACCGCCAAGCAAGACGCCAGCGGTGCGCGCGAATTGTTCCAACGTCTCGGGCTGATGCGAGACGATGATGATGGTCGTTGTTCGCAACCGTTCTTGCAGAATTTCGCCTGCTTTTCGGTTGAATTCTACGTCTGTCGTGCTCGGCATGCCTTCGTCGATCAAATAGATATCGAAATCAAGCGCCAGCAGCAGCGCAAACGAAAAGCGCCCCCGCATCCCCGCAGAATAGGTGCCCAAGGGTTGATCGAAATATTCGCCCAAACCACACAGCCAGCGGCAAAAGCTTTCGACATAGTCGGGGTCCAACCCGTAAAGCCGCGCGATGTATCGCGCATTTTCCATCGCCGACACCTTGCCGACCACACCGCCCATGAATCCCAACGGAAAGCTGATCTTGCAGCCGCGCCTGATCTCGCCCTCGTCAGGTTTCTCCAGACCCGCCATCATGTTGATCAATGTCGTCTTGCCGGTACCGTTAGGGGCGAGGATGCCCAGCGACGTACCCAAATCGACGCGAAAAGACACATGATCCAGGATGACCTTGTGTTGCGTGCCAGTCCAAAATGACTTGGATACGTTATCGAATTCCAGCATGCCTGCTCCGGTTCGTGCTGTTTTGTTGTCTATGATCCTCCTTTTGCATGGAGGTATGGTAAACAACTATCCCCTGATTTAGGCCAGATTATGTCCGATCCTTCAACAAATGTACAACGTGGTCTGTTGTCAAAAGGCCTGGAAATGATCGCAATTGCGCGATTTCAGATGAACCTGCTGTTCTTGTCTGATCGGCACCCTGCGGGCAAGGTGCGAAAGGAGCGCAGATTGATTGTTTCCTATCAGTGCCCAATCAACCTTGAGTCTGCGCAGTTGTCGTCGATTGTTTCCATTTCAAGCGTCGTGTGGTGAAGATGAAATTTTTCGGCAAGCTGGGCTTTTAGCGCCGCGCGCAGCTGTCCGGGGTCGACGCCGGGGCCGGCCACGATGTGTGCGTCAAAAGCCGTACCATGTTCCTGCATCATCCAGAAATGGACGTGGTGAATATCTGCCACATCAGGATGTGCGCGCAGATCGGCGATGACGTTTTCTGTTTCCATATCCGCCGGGCTGGCCAAAATCAGAATGCGAACCACATGCGGCAGTTCGGTGGCAGATTGCCACAGGATGTAGCCCGCGATCATCAATGTCACCAAGGGGTCAACCCACGTCCACCCGAACAGCAGCACAATCGTCCCGGCGATGATCACCGCAACGGATCCAAGGGCATCGGCGACATTGTGCAGAAACGCGGCGCGGATGTTGACGCTGGATTTCGACGCCCTGTAGGTCAATGCCGCCGTTCCCAGATCGACCAGCAGCGCAAATCCTGCAACCACGATCACGATCCAACCGGTCACGGGCGAAGGGTCAGCGAAGCGCAGGATCGCCTCGTAGACAAGGTACAGGCCGATCACGATCAGCGTGGTGTAGTTTACCAAAGCCGCGACCGCCTCTATCCGACCATAGCCGAAAGTCATGTCGGCGTTGGCGGGCAATCTGGCAATCTTGCGCGCGGCAAAGGCGATGATCAGCGCGATGGCGTCGCTGAAATTGTGCAGTGCGTCCGCGATCAGCGACAGGCTGCCCGCGACCACCCCGCCAATCACCTGTGCCACTGTCAGGCCAAGGTTAATCGCCACAGCAATGGCAATTTTGGAATCGCCGGCCTCGGGGTCGACGTGGTGATGGTGTGCTTGTGACATGCTTGGCCTTCGGCGCTGTTTTGGAACTGTAGTCATTGCCCCCTGGGTCTGGAAATAAAGAAACGGCGTGCGACGTCAACCTGGCGGTGGGTATGTCGACCGTCCGGTTCCACCCGATTGAAAACACACGGCGTACTGCTATTTGCAGAGCATGACCGATATTCGTCCTGACCTGCGCGCCTGCACCCTGTGCGCTGACCGCTTTGCGGCGACCGCCACCGCGCATCGGCCCAACCCAGTGGTGTGGTTCCGGCCCGGTGCGCGCCTGTTGATCGCGAGTCAGGCACCGGGGCTTAAGGTCCATCAGGCCAACACTCCGTTCTGGGATGCGTCCGGCAAGCGCCTGCGCGACTGGCTGGGGCTGGACGAAGATGCGTTTTACGACCGTTCGCGCGTCGCGATCATCCCCATGGCGTTTTGCTTTCCCGGCTATGATGCCAAGGGCAGCGACCTGCCGCCACCGCCGATCTGTGCGAAAACCTGGCGGGCCGGCGCGCTAAGCACCGTCCCCGATGTGCGTCTGACCATGCTGATCGGCGGCCATGCCATGCGTTATCATCTGCCAGCGTTCACCACGGTGACGGACGCCGTTGCCAATTGGCGCGATCATGGCCCGGGCGTCTTTGCCTTGCCTCATCCGTCGTGGCGCAATACCGGTTGGCTGAAGAAAAACCCGTGGTTCGAGGAAGACGTGCTTCCCCGCCTGCGCGCCGCCGTAAGGGACGTGATGCATGACTGAGATGACGCCGCTGGACGTGGCCCACGCCGCGATGATGGCAGACGAAGGGGATGATACCGCCCGGTTGCGTTTTTACGAGCGCATGGCCGATGTGGAACTGTTCCTGCTGCTGGAAACAGAACCCGACGCTGATCAGGTCAGCCCGGTCTTGCTGGAGGACGCCTATGTTCTGGTGTTTGACCGCATCGAACGGCTGGCGGCCCATGTCGGCCACGCCGCCCCTTATGTGGCCCTGTCAGGGCGGGCGATTGCGGGGATGCTGGACGGTCAGCCGCTGGGGATGGCCGTAAACATGGATGTGGCACCTTCGGCCATCTTGTTGCCGGACACCGCCGTGGCCTGGTTGCGCGAGACGCTTGCCCATGCGCCGGGCCAGGTAGAGGCGCGCATCGAATGCGTGCTCCCCCCCAAGGGCCTGCCGGAAACGCTGATCGCTGCGATTGACGCCAAACTTGCGACGGCAACGGGCATGGCGGCGGGTGCGTGGCTGGTCGGTGTCGAATACTCAGGCGGCGGGCGCGGGCATCTGCTAGGCTTTGTCGGGGCGATCCCGCGGGCCCAAGACGCCTTGGTGCGCGCCGCATCCGAAGCATTGACCTTTTCGGGCATCGAAGCCGGTGCCATGGACGTCGGTTTTTTCGCGCCCGGCGATCCGACGGTTGAAAAGCTGTCCAAGGTCGGCTTGCGCTTTGATCTGCCGCAGATGGAAGCGCTGCAAAAGACCCCGCGGATGGAGGCCCCCGGCTCTGACCCCACCAAACCGCCGATCCTGCGCTGACGCTGCGGCATAAAGCGCGCTGACAGGGCGGCATTTTGAGGTATCCTTTTGGTGAGAGACCGAAAGGACTGCTGATGTTGTATCGCCTTGTCGCCCTGCTGATCCTGCTGGCCCCTGCGACTTTCGCCCAGACGGACATGCGCCGGCCCAGCCACTGCATCGCATTGGCCAATGCCACACCGGGCGTTGAATACCTCACCTTTGCCAGCCTGCCGGATGTGCCCCCTGACACCGTGCATATTCATTACGTGGCACATGCGAGCTTTCTGATCCGCAGCCACGGCGGGCTGAACTTGGTCACCGATTTCACCGGCTTTACCGGCACGCTGCCGATGATCCCCGATGTCGTGACGATGAACCACGCCCACGACAGCCACTATACCGGCGCGCCCGACCCCGCGATCCCGCATGTGCTGCGCGGCTGGGGCGCATTCGGGCAGGGCATCGACCACAGCCTTGACCTGGGCGAAGTGTTGATCCGCAACGTGTCGACCGATATCCGGTCGCAGTTTTCGGGTATTGAAGTGAAAGGTAATTCCGTCTTCATCTTCGAGATGGCGGGCCTGTGCATCGGCCATCTGGGCCATCTGCACCACGAACCGGATGCGGCGCAATATGCAGCCATCGGGCGGCTGGACGTGGTTATGGCCCCTGTCGATGGCGGCTATACGCTGGACCTGCCCACGATGATCCGCGTGCTGAAGCGGCTGAAATCGTCGATCGTGATCCCGATGCACTGGTTTTCCGAGTTCGCCTTGGATGATTTTCTGACCGGTATGGCTGACGACTTCACCGTGATCGAAGTCGAAGGCCCCACGCTTGATGTATCGCTGGACCGCCTGCCAACGCGGCCCACGATCATGGTTCTGCGCCCGCAATATCTGCGCCGCGACGATTAAGCGGCTTGCATCGACCCGGGCATGCGGCGATCACTGTGCCATGAAACTGAACCCCGCCGACCCCGCCTTTGAGGCCGCCTTGCGTGCCGATCTGCCTGCAGACGTGTTCCGCCCTGTCGAACCGCGCTATCTTGAGGAGCCGCGCGGGCTTTATGCGGGCCAGTCGGCGCTGCTGGCCCTGCCGCGCACCGCCGCAGAGGTGGCCACCCTGATCCGTCATGCCAATGCTGCCCGTGTCGGGGTGATTCCCTATGGCGGCGGCACCGGGCTGGTGGGCGGGCAGGTCGCCGAAAGCGGCCCCGCACCATTAATCCTGTCGCTGGAGCGGATGAACAAGGTCCGGGACGTCTATCCGGACGAAAACGTCATGGTGGCCGAGGCAGGCGTGATCCTGTCGGATGTGCAGGACGCGGCCGAAGCTGCCGGGCGGCTGTTTCCATTAACGCTGGCCGCCCAGGGGTCCGCACGCATCGGGGGCAATCTGGCGACAAATGCCGGGGGCACCGGTGTGCTGCGCTATGGCAATGCGCGCGACCTGTGCCTGGGGCTCGAAGCGGTGCTGCCCGACGGCCAGATCTGGCACGGCCTGTCACGGCTGCGCAAGAACAACACCGGCTACGACCTGCGCCACCTGCTGATCGGGTCCGAAGGGACGCTTGGGGTGATCACAGCCGCCACGCTCAAGCTCTTTGCGCGCCCCGCCAGATCCGGCACGGCCCTTCTGGTGGTGCATTCACCGGCCGCCGCGCTGCAACTGCTGTCGCTGGCCCGCGATCAACTGGGCGAGATGATCAGCGCATTCGAGATCATGAACGGGATGGGGTTTGATTTTCTGGCAGAGACCATGCCCGGGCTGCGCCAGCCCTTTGCCACCCCGCCTGAATGGTGCGTGCTGATCGAATTGGGCCTCAGCGGCGAACTGGATCCCAATGCGTCGCTGGAAACCCTGTTTCAGGCGGCGATGGAGGCGGATCTTGTCACCGACGGCCTGATCGCGCAAAGTCGGCAACAATCGACCGACTTCTGGGCAATCCGCGAAAACATCCCCCACGCCAACCGGATGATCGGATCGGTGTCCAGCCACGATATCTCTGTCCCGCTCGGCGTGATCCCGGAATTCATCACCAAAGCGGGCGAAATCATCGACGCGATAGGCGACTTCCGCATCAACTGCTTCGGCCATGTGGGCGACGGCAACTTGCATTACAATGTCTTCCCGGCTCCCGGAAAATCGCGCCACGATCATCTGGCCGAGCGCGACAAGATCAAGGCCTGCGTGCACGATCTGACCCATGCCCTGGGCGGGTCCATCAGCGCCGAACACGGCATCGGTCGCCTGAAGATCCACGATCTGGAACGCTATGGCGATCCGGCCAAACTGTCTGCCATGCGCGCCATAAAAGCCGCACTTGACCCCAATGGCATCATGAATCCCGGTGCGATCCTGCCCGCGCCGTCCTGACCCGCACTTCGGGCTTCCAAAATCCCAGCGGCGGCCTAAGCCTCACAACACACCCGCTGAAAAAAGCGACGACCTAGACGCCGTCAAACGCACACAAGGCATGCACATCCATGCCCATGGCTTCAAGCCGCCTGCGACCGCCCAGTTCGGGCAGATCGATGATGAACGCACATGAAACGATCTTGCCGCCCAGCCGTTCGATCAGCTTGATCCCCGCCTCGGCGGTGCCGCCGGTCGCCAACAGATCGTCCACCACCAAGATCCGCTCGCCGGGCTGAATGGCGTCGTCGTGGATTTCGACGATCGCGTCGCCGTATTCCAACTGATAATCCTGCGAAATGGTGCGCCCCGGCAACTTGCCCTTCTTGCGGATCGGCACGAAACCTACGGAAAGCTGATGCGCTATGGCCCCGCCAAGGATAAACCCGCGCGCCTCAAGCCCCACAACCTTGTCGATGTCGGTGCCCGCATAGGGGTGCAGCATCTGGTCGATCGCCATGCGAAACCCGCGTGCATCCGCAAACAGCGTGGTGACATCGCGAAACATGATCCCCTCATGGGGAAAGTCGACAATCGTACGAATGTAATCTTCAACCTGCCTCATCGTGCGCTCCAAATAATTCAAGGTGATCAACAGCGCGCGTCTCTCTCGCCCGCCCCGTCTTCACCCTTTTACAAATACTCAATAATCCGATCCGCCAAGATCAGCGCGGTCCCGTTCCTTCCACCTCATGTCATATCATCCGTCCCGCCACCGCATCCAGCTTGGCCATCAGCGCGGCATCTCGCATGCCCGGCTGTGTCAGAATCGCATATTCCAATGCCCGGTCGCAGCCGTGCGGGCAGGGTGCGCGCGTCGCACCCAAAAGTGCTGGCAAATGCGTGATCAGCTGCCGGGCCTTGTCGGCATTGCCCATCAGCGTCTTGATGATCTGGGTCACATCGACTTCGCCATGATCGGGGTGCCAGCTGTCATAGTCGGTGATCATGGCGACGGACGCATAACAAAGCTCGGCCTCCCGGGCCAGCTTGGCTTCGGGCATGTTGGTCATCCCGATCACATCCGCGCCCCAGCTTGTGCGATACATCTTGGACTCAGCCAAGGTTGAAAATTGCGGGCCTTCCATGGCCAGATAGGTGCCGCCGTGGTGAACCGTGATGCCCGCATTATGCGCCGCCGTCTCACAGGCATTTCCCAGTCGTGGGCAGGTCGGATGCGCCACGCTGACATGGGCGACGCACCCGGTACCGAAAAAGGAGTTTTCGCGTGCCGTGGTCCGGTCGATGAACTGATCGACGATGACGAAATCGCCGGGGGCCATTTCATCGCGAAACGAACCGCAGGCCGACATGCTGATCACATCGGTGCATCCCAGCCGTTTCAGCGCGTCGATGTTGGCGCGGTAGGGCACGCTCGATGGCGAATGCACGTGCCCCCGCCCGTGCCGGGGCAGAAACGCCATGTCGACGCCGTCAAGCGACCCGGTCAGAATGGCATCCGACGGGGTGCCCCACGGGCTTTCCACCGTCACCCATTCAGCGTCCCGCAGCCCGTCGATATCGTAGATGCCCGATCCGCCGATCACGGCGATTTTCGTCGCGGCGCTTTCGGTCTCTGCGGTATCGGTCACGGTGGTGTCGCTCTGTGTCATGCAATTGCCCTTGGACTTATGTGCCGGCAATCTACCAAGGATGTGCCCGAGGGAAACCCTCAAATCCGGGCGCGCGCCCGGATGGGTTTTCATCCGGGCTGCTTTGGGCTAGTCAGCGCCAACCACTTGCCTAACATTT
>JBFGFW010000091.1:0-8033 GCA_041579395.1 Sulfitobacter sp. | reverse complement strand
GGCCCCCTTCGGCATCGGGGCGCTGAGTTCAGCGATGTCTTACAGTTGGCCGGTGGCCGTAAGCGAGACGTTGTCGCGGGTGATGTCACCGTATGTATATGGGCCGCTTTATCGAAACCCTTTGCGCGGCGTTGTTGAAGCATTCGACTATGACCGGGTATGCGGGGCAGATGCGCCGCACTTCTTTGTCTGTGCCACCAAGGTGCGCGATGGCAAGATTCGGGTGTTCCAGGGGGACGAGATCGGGCCGGATACCCTTTTGGCGTCAGCATGCTTGCCGACGCTGTTCCAGGCGGTCGAGATCGACGATCCGATCACCGGGAGATGCGAGGCCTATTGGGACGGCGGCTATACCGGGAACCCGGCATTGTTCCCGCTTTTTCGCGAAGATCTTCCTGCCGATATCCTTATCATTAACATCAACCCGCTTGAACGGGACGAGGTACCCACGACGCCGCAGCAGATCCAAAACCGCATCAACGAGATCAGCTTTAACTCAAGCCTGTTGCGCGAATTGCGGGCGATCGAATTTGTCCAGCGGCTGCTGGATCAGGGCAAGATCGAGGAAGGTCAGATGAAGCGGATCCGGGTTCATATGATTGCGGACGACGATCTGATGTCGAAACTATCGATCACGACCAAGAACCTTCCGAACCCTGCGGTGATTTCTGCGCTGATGGGGGCAGGGCGCGCGTCTGCAGATCAGTTCCTGCAAGGCGATATCGACCTGGTGGGCAACTGTAGTTCAATCGATCTGAAACGGATGTTCAGCTAGCGTCAGTCATGCGCCTCGGTCAATTGGTCGTTTTCGACGGGAAGCGGCCTTTCGGGCGGATAGACCAGCCCTGCAGAGATCACCAGCTTGGCCGCGTCTTCCACGGTCATGTCCAGCTCGATCACGTCTTTCTGCGGCAGGAACAGCAAAAAACCCGAGGTGGGGTTGGGCGTTGTCGGGACAAAGACGCCGACCAGATTGTTATCTTCGCCGGTGCGGCGCGATACCTCACCTTTGGCAGCGATCGAGATAAACCCAAGCGCCCAAATTCCCTTGCGCGGATATTCGATCAGGCATGCGGTCTCGAAGCTGCGCTCGGTTTGGGCGAAAATAGTTTCTGAGATTTGTTTGATGCCGGAATAGATCGTGCGCACCACCGGGGTCCGTTCCACCAGGCTTTCGGCAAAGCGTATGAATGACCGCCCGATAATACCCTTTGCCAGCCAGCCAACGATGACCGTGAACAGCAAAAAGATAATCACGCCGATGCCGCGCACGTTGATTTGCGCCGAGGGGTCCAACCCGAAATAGGTCTGGATCAGCCGGTCAGGATGATAGGCCACCGGCACCATCGGCAGGACAATGCCATCAATCCAGCCGATCACGCTCCAGATCAGCCAGATGGTCAGGCCGACCGGCGCAATCACCACCAGACCGGTCAGAAAAGACGCCCTGATCCGCGCAAACAAGGTGCGGCGGGGAAGGGGTGGCAGGCTTGGCGGGGTAAATGCGGTGTTCATGGCTTTGAAAAATTCCGAAAATCATAACGCATCAGAGCTAAGGGCTTTGCGGTTCAGCTACAATGGTGAACATAATTTTTGTAAGGCCTATGTGTCATTTGACATCAGCGCTGCCGCAATCCTGGCCCCCAGACGGGCATTATTGCGCACCAAAGCGATGTTGGCGGTCAGCGATCGTCCTTGGGTCAGCTCGAAGATGCGTTGCAAAAGATAGGGCGTGACGGCCTTGCCCTTGATGCCGTGGCGATCCGCGTCGGCTTGGGCGGCCTTGATAATGGGAACCAGATCGGCCGCGGGGATTTCATCGGCTTTGGGGATCGGGTTGGCGACCAACTGGCCACCGGGCAATCCGAGCAGCGCACGGGTGCGGTGGGCGGCGGCGACCAGGGCGGGGTCATCCATGCGCAGCGGGGACTTCAACGGTGATGTGCTGCTCCAGAATGCCGGAAAGCTGTCCTGGCCGACGGTGATTACCGGCACGCCTTGGGTTTCCAGCACTTCCAACGTTTTTGCGACGTCCAGAATGGCCTTGGCCCCTGCCGCCACGACGGTCACAGGTGTCTGCGCCAGTTCCATCAGGTCGGCCGAGATGTCGAAACTGTTCTCTGCACCTTTGTGCACGCCGCCGATGCCGCCGGTTGCAAAGACGGCGATGCCTGCCAGATGTGCCGCGATCATCGTCGCCGCGACGGTGGTGGCCCCGGTACCTTTGGTGGCGATGCACGCTGCGATGTCGGCGCGCGACAGCTTTGCGACCCCCTTGGCCTGTGCCAGTTGCGACAATTGCGCGTCCTCCAGCCCGATGTGCAAAGCGCCGTCGATTACGGCGATGGTGGCCGGGGTAGCGCCTGCGGCGCGCACCTCTGCCTCGACCTGCCGGGCAACCTCAAGGTTTTGGGGGTAGGGCATGCCATGGGTGATGATCGTGCTTTCCAGCGCGACAATCGGCGTGCGGGCGGCATGGGCCTGCGCCACTTCGGCGCTGCGGTGAAGGGGGATCATATTTTCGTTTCTCCTGACACATATTGCGCGGCGGCGGACAGGGCGAACGCAAGTGCCGCTTCGGGGGCCAGACCGCGCAACTCGCCAGCGATATGGGCCGCCATGAACGTATCGCCAGCCCCGGTCACACGGGTCACGGCAACAGGGGGTGGATCTTGGGTGATCATCGCGTCGGCCTGCGCCACGGTTGCCGGGTTGCCGCCATCGGTGACGACGGCACGTGCGGCTCCGCGCGCCAGCAGGCCCGTGGCGGCAGCCGGGGATGTGTCAAACGTGGTCTGACACAGCAGGCCCGCCTCTTCCAGATTGACGTAAAGCGTGCCGCGCCTGGTCTGCAGGAATGGGCTAAGCCGCATTGCCTTGCCGGGGGACGCCGGGGCCACACGCAGGTCTGCCTGCGCCAGCAGCGGGCTGCGCGCCATCTCTGACAGCAGATCAAGCGTCAGGTTGCCGTCCAGCGCGACCGCCCCGCGATAGGGGCTGGCCAGCGTTCCATCGGCAAAGGGGCGCAGGATCTTGGCCCCTGCGGCTTCAAGCGAATGCGCATCGGCGATGGCGGCAATCAGTCCGTTCGTGCCCTCGACCGCCATATACTGATCGGTCGGCAGATCGTCCGAGCGATAGATGTGATCGGTATCCAGCCCCCGCACCACGCAGGCGGCGATCAGTTCATCACCTTCGGCATCGCGCCCCACGGCGCTGATCAGCGCAGGGGTCAGACCAAAGCGTGCCAGCGCCATGGCGATATTGAGCGCCACGCCGCCGGGCAGGCGGGTGATGCGTCCGGGCAGGTCAGACCCGTGGCGCATGGTGGTTTCCGCGCGCCCGATGATGTCCCACAGGACGGACCCGATGCACAGGATGTCTGGTGTATCTGTCATGCCTGCCTTCTTGCCCAGCCTTGGGGCCGGGCGCAAGCAGGCTTAGCCCGGAACTGCAAACGTCAGCGAGGCCCAGAGGCTTTCCCAATGCGGGCTGGTGTCGGTTTCGCCTGCATCCGGGGCCGGGCGCAGAACGACGGAATCGACCAGATAGGTCATGCCGGGTGTCACCGGAAAGATCAGGTGCCCCTTGGCATCACTGCGGTATTTGGTGACTGTCACCTCTTTGGCGTCGTTGCGTTCGTAAACTTCGATCTGCACATCTGGGCGGGGCGCGCCTTCGTAGGTCAAGGCCACCTCCATCTGGTTGTTGAAGTCCGCGTCATAGGGGTTTGTAATCGCTGTCAGTTCAGTCTTCAGACCCAAATCCATGTCGCTGCCATGACCGTCGCCGATGGCGATCAGCGCCTTGGAGTGGCGGGTGTAGCTTTCGCGCACGGAATCTTCGGGATAACCAGCGGCGCGGTGCTCTGCGACGGCGGTCTTGAAATCCTTGTGCTCGGTAAAGCCCACGAAAGTTTCCCAGTCTTCATACGTCAGCGAGGAGGGCGACGCCTCGTGCGCCACGATCAGCAGCCCGTCGCGTGGCGGGGCAATCATGCGCAACGCGGGGGAATCGCCCATCCGCGCAGCCACGGGTACGATCTTGCCTTCAAAGCTGAGATCGAACCGATCCGTCCTGTTGCCAAAATACGCAAGCTTTGTACCCTCAAACATTTGCCCGTTAATAAGGTCAGTTGTCATTTCCACGCCGGGCTTTACTTGATATTGCGAAGCTTCTAGCCAGAATTCATGTGCGACAGCGCCGGTTGCAGGCAGCAGACAGGTCATAACGAGTGCGAAACGAGACATAAACATGGGCAAAACCTTTTGTAACCTTCTGGCAAAGCTGGCCTATGCGCTCATTTTGTCAAGTGTCATCACAGGAATGGCCCGTGCGCACGAGGTGTTGCCGACCATCGCCGACATCACGGTGACGCAAGGCGTGGCCGATCTGAACATCCGTATCAACCTTGAGGCGTTCCTGGCTGGCATCGATCTGGATGCGGTCGCCGATACAAATGATGCTGAAAACGCTGAGGATTATGACAGTCTGCGGGCGCTGCCGGCAGATCAGATTGCCGCGCGGGTGCCCGGATTGCTGGCGCAATGGAACGCGATGCCGCTGCTGCGGGTCGACGGCGCGCACGTGTCGCTGCAAACGGTCGCGGTGAATATTCCCGAAGATGTGAACATCGATCTGCCGCGCATCTCCGAATGGGCGCTGCAAGCCACGGTCCCGGAAGGTGCGCGCGGCGTTATGGTGGCATGGCCTGCAGGTGCGGGCGCGCTGGTGCTGCGCCAGCAGGGGGTCGAGGCGCCCTATACCGGTTATCTGGAAGGCGGCACCGAAAGCCCCGAAATCATCTTGGACGGTGGCGGTCAGCAAACGGCGTGGCAGGCGTTCTTGTCTTATGTGCCGGTCGGTTTTGATCACATCGTGCCCAAAGGGCTGGATCACATCCTGTTTGTGCTGGGGCTGTTCTTTCTCAGCACGCATCTGCGGCCATTGGTCTGGCAGGTGTCGGCCTTTACCGCCGCGCATACCGTGACCCTGGCGCTGGGCGCGCTGGGGCTGGTGTCCGTACCTGCATCCATCGTCGAGCCGCTGATTGCCGCGTCCATCGTCTATGTCGCGGTCGAAAACGTATTTCGGTCGGGGCTAAGCCGTTGGCGGCCCATGGTGATCTTTGGTTTCGGTCTGTTGCACGGATTGGGCTTTGCGTCGGTTCTGGGAGAGTTCGGGCTGCCCGAAGACCAGTTTATTCCGGCGCTGATCGGTTTTAACATCGGGGTGGAACTGGGACAGCTGACCGTCATTGCGATCATGTTCCTGTGCGTCTTGCAGGCCCTGAGGGTTGCGCGCGGCGAAGGCGGTGCAAGCGCGGCCAAGCTGTTGTACGTGGGGCTGGCCATTGTCGCGCTGGCGCTGTGTGTCGTGCCGATGCCAACTGCGGCGCGGCTGTTGGAAGCCCCGGTGCCGCTGTTTCTGGTGCCTTTGGCGCTGGTCTTTGCGGCGTGTTTCCTGTCGGTCCAGTTTCGACAGTCGACCGACCCTTACCGCAGGTTCGTGGCGATTCCTGCATCGGTGGGAATTGCGGCTGTGGGGGCTTATTGGTTTGTCGAACGGGTATTTCTTTGAGGTCCCGCCGGGGCGGGTCACTCCATGGCGGCGATCAGGGCTGCCAGTGCTGCTGCGGGATCGTCCTGCCCCCAGATTTCATCACCGATGCCAAAGAAATCAGTGAACGGCGTGACGGTGCGGATCAGGTCAGTGGTCAGCCTGCCTTCGGCGACGACCGGGATCTCGATCACCTCGGACCACCATTGAAACAGGTCCAGTTCGGCATATGTCCCGTCGTCCAGCGTGCCGGGGCGCACCGGGCCGAAACTGACATAATCAGCCCCAGCTTCGCCTGCGGCCATGCCGTCGTGGCGTGACCCGGCGCAAAAACTGCCCACGATCGCGTCGTCACCCAGCGTCTTGCGGGCGTGGCGCACCGACCGGGCGTGATCCGTCAGATGCACACCGTCGAGCCCAATGCGTTCCGCCAACAGCGTGTGATCGGCGATCACCATCGCGATGTCGCGCGCATCGGTCACCGAACGCAGGGCGTCGGCGGCGCGCAACACGCGGTCTTCGTCCCTTGTGCTGAGCGAAAGGCGCACGCAGGCGATGGCCTGTGCATCCAGAATGCGGGCCAGTTGATCCGGAAAAGTGCCAAGATCGATCTCGGGCGGGGTGATCAGGTAAAGCTGCGGCTTTTCGGGCGTGTCCATGGTGGGCGGTCCTTTGCGTCTTTGCGCGTCAATTATCCGATCGGAAGGGGAAAGAAAAACTTTTATGCCTTCGGCGAGGATTTTTTCCCATTTGGAAGGGATTGGCGTTCTTGCGGGGGCCCCGTGTCGCGGGTAAGAGGCGGGCATGAGCCAGAGCGTCGAAAACCCGAAAATTCCGGCATTTGTGCTGGTACGTCCACAGATGGGCGAAAACATTGGTGCTGCAGCGCGTGCGATGTGGAATTTCGGGTTGGACCGGATGCGGATCGTGGCCCCCCGCGATGGTTGGCCCAACCCGGCGGCGGTCGCGATGGCGTCAGGGGCGGGGCGGTTGCTGGACGAGGCCGTGGTCTATGACGATCTGCCCGGTGCCTTGGGTGACGCGGCCTTTGTCTTTGCGACGACGGCGCGCGAGAGGGATCTGACCAAGCCGGTGTTCAGCCCCGAGGCCGCGATGGCCAAGGCCGCGCAGATGATCGACCAGGGCAAACGCGTCGCCGTGATGTTTGGCCCCGAACGGGCCGGGCTGGAAAACGACGACATCGCGCGCGCCAATGCGATTGTATCGGTGCCCGTGAACCCTGAGTTTGCGTCATTGAACCTGGCGCAATGCGTGCTGTTGATGGGCTATGAATGGAAGCGCGCGCAAGGTGCCGTGGCAGCGGTGCAGCAAGAGATGGCCGGCACGGACTGGGCTGACAACAGTGAAATCGAACATCTGTCGCGTCATTTTGAGGAACGGCTGGAGGTGGCGGGGTTTTTCTATCCCGAGCACAAGGCCACAAGCATGAAGATCAACCTGCGCAACATGTGGTCGCGCCTGCCGCTGACCCGCGCCGATGTGCAGATGCTGCACGGCACCCTGCGACAGATGGTACGCTGGAAAGAGCGCGGCTAGACCTTTGCGCCTGCGTGGCCTACCACTTTGATCAAACAGCAGTTGAGAGGCAAAATGGCCGAAAAACGGAAGCTTTTCGAGGAAGTCGGCGCGGCGGAGTCGGCACGTCCCGTGGCGCAACCCGGCATGATCGATCGCGGGCGTGGCGGCGCGCGCGGTGCAATCCGCATCTGGCTGTTCGTGTTGTTTGCACTGGTGTTCGTGATGATCGCCGTGGGCGGTTTGACCCGGCTGACCGACAGCGGGCTTAGCATCACCGAATGGCGTCCCTTTACCGGGGCGATGCCGCCGATGAGCCAGGCGGACTGGCAGTCTGAGTTTGCGAAATATCAGGAGATAGACGAGTTTCGCGTGCAGAATTCGTGGATGCAACTGGCTGATTTCAAAGTTATTTATTGGTGGGAATGGGGCCATCGCCAGCTAGGCAGAGTGATCGGTCTTGTGTGGGCGATCGGCTTTTTCTGGTTCCTGCTGCGCCGCCAGATCCCGCTGGGTTGGACCGGGCGTTTGCTGCTATTGGGTGGGCTTGGAGGCCTGCAGGGTGCGATTGGCTGGTGGATGGTGTCATCGGGCGTGAGCAGCGGTGCTGCGGTTCTGGATGTCGCCAGCTATCGCTTGGCCACGCATCTGGGGCTGGCATTCGTCATTCTGGGCGTGATCACCTGGTACGCCTTGCAGCTTGGCCGATCCGAGACCGCGTTGATGCAGGCGCGGCGGGCGAAAGAGGGGAAGCTGTCGGGCATGTCCACCGGGCTGCTGCACTTTGCGTTCCTGCAAATCCTTCTGGGAGCATTGGTTGCCGGAATCGATGCGGGCCGTTATTTCGTTGATTGGCCGCTGATGCAGGGGCAGTTTTTTCCGCCCGACGCGTTCAGCATCGCGCCGGTTTGGCGCAACTTCTTTGAAAACCCTGGACT
>JBFGFW010000090.1:0-8051 GCA_041579395.1 Sulfitobacter sp. | reverse complement strand
GGTGGAGCGGTGGTGGTGGTCCCGCATACCCATGCATCTCTTGCGATGGGGCGCGGGCTGGCAAGACGATACAACGTGCTGGCGCTTGTGCGCTCGACCGGCGGAGACGAGAGGCGGGCGTCTTCTGAATCAGAGATTTACCGGAATCTCGGTTGTGACTTCTTCGATATTCGGGTGGAGAATCCAACGCGCGTTGCCCGCAAGGTGCTGTCCGCATTGAATGACGGTCGGCTTGTGGTGGCCACCGTCGATCGTATCAGAGAGGCTCCTCCCCCTCAGGAACCCATCGACTCGGCTAGCGACACGGTGCGGGCGTTGGCTTTTGGTCAACCGATCGGCGTCGCTGGCTGGCCGGCACGGTTCGCGCAGAAAGCCGGTGTTCCGATCATACCGGCGACCGTCGTGCAAACCGACGATACGATATCGCTTCGGCTTGGGGCCAGCATTGATCCGTCAGAAGATCTTTTGGAAACAACGCAGCAATGGCTTGGTGAACTGGAAAGGCTGCTTCGGATGCATCCCGAGGAATGGACCTTCGCGCTTGATAAACATTGGTCGAAAGCCATCCGCGCCAGCGCCGCCGCTTGATCCAACCTTGATCTGAAGTCGTGAAGGCGCCCGAACCCGCTATTGCGACCTTCTGCATTCTTCAGCCGTTCGGTGCCGTCTTCATCTGGCCGATGATCGGCACGTTCGGCCCTGCATCCTGCCCTAGCAGACCAATCAGACGGGGGTCGTCGTCGACCTCGATCTGGCGTCTGTAAGGTGTGAAACCGCTGCGGATGTAGAACGCCAACGCAAACGGGCTGTCCAGCGTACAAGTGTGCACGTGGAAACGGTCGATCGGTCTGGCCCATGCCGTGCGGATCGCGTGGTTCATCAGATAACGGCCTGCGCCGCTGCCGATCAGCGCCGGGGTCAGCCCGAAATAGGCCAGCTCGCAGGCACCTTCTTGCCGGAAATCCAGTTCCAGCAGCGCCTCGTCCTTGCCGTCTTGGGACAGGGTGTAGAAAGCAACATCCTTATGGGTCAGGATCGCGGTCAAATCGGCGTCGGACATCTTCAGCCGCCCGTACCACAGCCATTCCTGTGACCCGACCCGCCTGAAAATATCGCGGTACCAATCCAGTGCCGGTTCTACCTGCCGCAAGATGACACCGGCAGGGGCGGCCACATCGCGCAGCGCGGCCGCGCCACGCATCTGCAAATGGGTGACAACCATCGCCAGCTTGCCGGCAGGCACATCATGAAATCCGTCCGCCAACATGGATCAGACCAGACCTTGCGCCTTGAACAGCGCCATGATGTCGGTTTGCGGGCGCGGGCCCACGTGGCTGATCACCTCGGCAGCGCAAACGTTGCCCATCTTGCCGCAAGTTTGCAAATCGCGCCCGGTGGCCATGCCGTACAGAAACCCGGCGGCAAACTGATCGCCCGCACCCGTCGCATCGACGGGGATGACCTTGGTCACCGGCACATCCACACGCATGCCATCGCGAATCAGCGTCACGCCGTCGCCGGACCGGGTGCACACCACCGTGCCGCACATCGCCGCAGTCCGGGTCAGCGCGTCTTCCACATCGTCGGTTTCATAAAGCGATCTGATCTCGGCTTCGTTGCCGATGACATAGTCCAGCTCGTCGCGGATCATGCGCAAGAAGTCTTCGCGGTGCCGGTCCACGCAAAACGGATCGGAAATGGCGATGCCGGCCTTGCCACCCGCCGCGCGGGTGAGCCGAGACGCTTCGAGAAACGCCTGCTTGCCCTGATCCTTGTCGAACAGATACCCTTCCAGAAACATGATCTTGGCCCCGGTCGCCACTGCGTCAGGCACGTCGTTCGGCCCCAGATCGGTGGAAATTCCCAGATATGTGTTCATTGACCGCTCGCCGTCGGGCGAGACAAAGATCATCGACCGCGAGGTTGGCAGATCTCCGCCCGCGACCGGCGCATTCACGAAATGCGTGCCGCCGTCGATCATCGACTTGGCATAGAAATTGCCCAGTTCGTCATCCTTGACCCGTCCGATAAAGGCAGTGGGCAGCCCCAGCGATCCGACACCTGCAATCGTATTTGCGACCGACCCGCCGGGGGTCTGCAACCGGTCCGTCATCGCGCCATACAGGTCTTCGGCGCGGGTGCGCTCGACCAGTTGCATGATGCCCTTTTCAATCGACATCTGTCCAAGAAACGCATCATCGGCGTGCGAGATCACATCGACAACGGCGTTGCCGATACCAACAACTTCATATTGGGTCATTCGGTTTTATCCTCATAGGGGCAGAGATCACGGATGATACAGGTTTTGCACAGCGGCTTGCGCGATTTGCACTGATAGCGGCCGTGCAGGATCATCCAGTGATGGGCATGCAGTTGAAAATCAACGGGAACATTGTCCTCGATGGCGCGCTCTACCGCGTCGACGGTATTGCCCGGTGCGATCAGGGTTCGGTTGCCAACGCGAAAGATGTGCGTGTCCACGGCCTGCGCCGGGTAATGCCACCACATGTTCAGCACCACGTTCGCAGTCTTGCGCCCGACACCGGGCAGCGATTGCAGCGCCGCGCGGCTGTTGGGGACAATGCCGTCATAGTCTTCGACCAGGATCTGGCTCAGCTTCATGACGTTTCTGGCTTTCTGGCGGAAAAGCCCGATCGACTTGATATGCTCCATCAGGCCATCCAGCCCCAGATCCAGCATCTGCTGCGGCGTCTCGACCACTTCGAACAGGGATTTCGTGGCCTTGTTCACGCCGAAGTCAGTGGCCTGCGCGCTAAGGGCGACGGCGACCAGCAACGTATAGACGTTGGTATGATCCAGCTCGCCTTTCGGCTCTGCGTCGGCCGCCTGAAACCGGGTAAAGATCTCGCGGATGGTATGATAATCAAGCGATTTTGCCATGGCGCATGGTATGCGGGGTATTTGGCAACAGGGCAAGACGGGGCGTCGCTTTATCGGGCATTTACCTATTTTCCCTATTTCAGTCGCAGGAACGGCCGGGCGTTTGATAGGATGACCCCAGAAGCAACTGCCAGCCGCCCCATGGGGCAAAGCGAGGACTGATGTCTGTCGAAATGACTTTTTCAAGAGTTTCCGGTTTTGGCCCCGGTGCAATGATCATGACCTTGGATGGGGAATTGCCCGTCGAATGGCTGGAATCGGGGGACCGGGTAATTACCCGTGACCACGGTGCCCAGCCGATCCTGGCAATCAAGCGGTCGCGCGGCGTCGGGCCTGATGGCTTACCCTTGCCGGCACCGCTGCGTTTGCGCCCGCGCGAGGCATCTGCAACCGACGGGCTATTTGAACCCCTGCGCCTGTCGCCGCACCATCACGTGCTGGTCAATTCGCCCCATGTCGCGCTGCATCTGGGCAGGAACGAAGCAATGGCCGCAATCGGGGCATTGTCGCGCCGCAGTGGGCCACGCCTGGAGGTGGGTGCGCCCGCGCTCAGCTATCATCACATCATCATGGAACATCACGAACTGATCATGACCTGCGGCATCTGGGCCGAAACAACCGGCCAGGACACCGCGTGGTTATTGGATGTCCCGCCGGAAGTGCGCCGCGCCAGCAAGGTGTTCGATCCCGCAACCAAGACCCCGCGAACTTATCTGAGCGCCGCCGAAGCGCGGCTGATCCGTGACCTGCTAAGGCCCGAGGAATCACTGCTGCACCTGCTTGCCGCCTAACGGGCATTTGGCGCAAGTTTCGGGTCGCGTCGCTTGGGCTGCGGCGTTATTTTGATGCTATGACACATTTCACACCCCCCCCGACCGATCAGGACCAAAGCGGCTATCACTATGCCGTCATGCGCCGGGCGATCGATCTGATTGATCACGCCGATGACCCGCTGGCGCTGGATCAGGTTGCCGCCCAAATGGGCATGAGCGCGGCACATTTCCAACGCCTGTTTTCGCGGTGGGTCGGGGTGTCGCCCAAACGGTATCAGCAGTATCTGATGCTGGACCACGCCAAGACCCTGCTGCGCGACCATTTCACCACACTGGGGACAGCCCACGAGGTCGGCCTGTCCGGGTCGAGCCGCCTGCACGACCTGTTCCTGCGGTGGGAGGCGATGAGCCCCGGCGAATTTGCCCGCAAGGGAAAAGGCCTTGTCATATCGTGGGGATGGTTCGACAGCCCCTTTGGCCCCGCATTGGTCATGGGCACAGATCGCGGCATCTGCGGGCTGGCCTTCTCGGCCGAGATGGGCGCGGACGCCGCCATGGACGATATGCTAAGCCGCTGGCCAGACGCCACTTTCCGCGAGAACTCCGATCTTTTGCACGATTGGGTGCAGACCGCGTTTGGCATGCAGCCCGGCCAAACCGGCAAAGCGCCGATATATCTGATCGGAGCCCCCTTTCAGATCAAGGTATGGGAGGCGTTGCTGAGGATTCCATCCGGCCAGGTGACAACCTATTCGGAAATCGCACAGGCCATCGGCACCCCAAAGGCCGTGCGCGCCGTGGGAACCGCAGTGGGCCGCAATCCGATAAGCTGGTTGATCCCATGTCACCGCGCCCTGCGTAAATCCGGTGGGCTGGGCGGTTATCATTGGGGCATACCGGTCAAACGCGCAATGCTGGCGTTTGAGACAGCACGCGCCGACGCCTGACGATCATAGGCGGGTATTGGCCGATTTTAACGCTTCAGTGCTTCATCGGGAACCATACCTGTTGTAGGGGTGTTCTGCAACGAGATGCCTCGCCCGAACGGGGTCCAAATATCAAAGGCAGAAAAAAGACATGACCATTTCTAAATTGACGATTGCCGCAGCTATGACCGGCGTTCTTGCCCTTAGTGCGTGCGAACCGGGCCCCATCGGCGGCAATCCAAATGACCCCAACGCGAACACCCGCAGTGGCGCGTTGATCGGTGCCAGTGCCGGTGCCGTAATCGGTGCCTTGTCCAAGGGTGACGGCAACCGTGCCGAAGGCGCGCTGGTTGGTGCCCTTGCAGGCGGTGCCATCGGCGCTGGTGTCGGCTATTCGCTGGACAAGCAAGAGGCCGATCTGCGCCGCCAGCTTGATTCGAGCGTCATCATCACCAACACCGGCGACCGTTTGATTGTGACGCTGCCGCAGGACATCCTGTTTGCAACGGACAGCACGACGGTTCAGGCCGGCATGCAAAGCGATCTGGCCGCACTTGCGCGCAACGTCAATGTCTACAGCCAATCGACATTGCAGGTCATCGGCCACACCGACAGTGACGGCGACGCCGCCTATAACCAGCAGCTGTCCGAAGGCCGGGCGCGGGCTGTGGCGAACGTGTTGATCTCGAACGGTGTGCCCGGTGCACGTATCCGCGCCGTTGGCCGTGGCGAAAGCCAACCGGTGGCAAGCAACCTGAGCCGTGCAGGCAAGGCGCAGAACCGTCGGGTTGAAATCGTCATACTTCCCAACGCCTGATCAGTTTCAGTACAATTTTGAAAGAGGCCTCAGCATCCGCTGGGGCCTCTTGCCTTTCTGGACAAACGCCACAGTTTCTGTCCCAGTTCATACGATAAAGGGAAATTATCATGGCAAAACCAACGCTTGTCGGCATTTCAGGTTCACTGCGCAAGGGTTCCAGCAATTCGATGTTGCTAGCGGAAGCGGTCCGCCTGTTCGGTGATTGCAACTTTGCACAGGCTGACATTCGGTTTGCGCTATACGACGCGGATGATGAGACGGCCCATGGGATTCCCGCCGCCGTGCAAGCCACCGCCGACCAGATCGCAGCCGCCGATGCCGTGCTGATTTCAACGACGGAATACAACAAGGGTCCGTCAGGTGTGCTGAAAAACGCGCTTGATTGGATCAGCCGCGTCGATGGCAACCCATGGGACGGCAAGCCGCTGGCCGTGATGTCGGCTGCGGCAGGGCGGGCAGGCGGCGAACGTGCGCAATTGATCCTGCGCAGCTTCATGGTGCCGTTCCGGACCCGCATCCTGCAAGGGCCAGAGATCCATCTGGCCGACAGCCGCAACGCGTTTGATGATCAGGGGCATCTCAAGGGCGAAATGTACGTCAAGGATTTGACGGAACTGATGAAAAAACTGCGGTCCGAGATCCGCGATTAAGACGCTGGAACACTGACTTCGATCAGATTCAGATCGGGATCACGGATATAGAGCGACACAATCGGCCCGGTGGCCCCCTGACGGGGCACCGGGCCTTCTTCGATGCTGATACCGTGAATGGTCAGGTGACGAATCCAATCCGCTATCGGGGCGTCAGTCAGAAGACACAGATCTGCCGACCCCGGCGCGGGATGCGCGGCCTTGGGATCGAATTCGCGGCCCTTTTGATGCAAATTGATTTTGGACGCTCCAAACAGCAGGGACCAACGTTTGGTGCCATCGGCGACCGGGAACTGCTGACCCCGCATGCCCAGAACCTGCGTGTAAAACCGCACGGTTTCGGGTATGCTTGCCACTGTCAGCACCAGATGGTCCAGCGCCCGGACCCGGCATTGAATATCAGATTGCAGCATCTCCGCCCCTTGGATAGCGTTCTTGGGATGATCGATGATCCTATGACAGAAGTTCGTAAACAAGACGTGATGGACCCTGCCCGCGCCGCCGCCATGCAGGCAGCACTTGGGCACGCGCCGACGATTGCTGCCGGGACGGAACTGCCCCCGTTTTTTCATCAACTTTACTTCTGGGACGCAGCGCCGCCCGCGTTACTGGGGCGTGATGGGCACCCGAAAGTGGGCGGGGTGGTTCCGGACATGGGGCTGCCACGCCGGATGTGGGCCGGGGGGCGGTTGTCGTTCAGCCAGCCTCTGATCGCCGGGGTTGCTGCCGCAAAGCACACGGTCTGCGAAAGCCAGACCCGCAAGCAAGGCCGCAGCGGGCCGCTTGGCATTGTAACGATGCGCCATGAGATCTGGCAGAATGACGTGCTGTGCCTGACCGAATGGCAGGATCTGGTCTACCGGCAGGATCCAAGCGCCAAGGCCGTGGACCCGATACCGCCCCAATCGCGCACAGATGCCGAAACTGCCGACACCGCCACCTTTACCTCGACGTTGCTGTTTCGCTATTCCGCGTTGACCTTCAATGGCCACCGCATCCACTATGATCTGGACTATGCCCGCGATGTCGAAGGATACGCCGGGCTGGTCGTGCATGGGCCGTTGCTGGCGCAGTTGCTGATGCTGAAGGCGCAGGCAGAACTTGGTCCGCTGAAATCGTTCAGCTTCCGCGCGACTGCACCTTTGCTGCATTTCGAGGCTGCAAGGCTTTGCCGCAAAGGCCGCGATCTTTGGGTCCAAGGCCCGGACGGGCGGCAATGCATGACGGCCACGGCCTAAAAGCTATCCTCGACGCGAAAGCCATTCGGGATTGTGTCTCGCCCGTCCAACATCAGATCGGCCATCACCTGCGCCACCTTTGGAGCCATGCCGAACCCGATCTTGAAACCACCATTCGCGATGAAATGCCCCGGCCTGTCGGGCCACGCACCCAGCATCGGTGCACGGCTGCGGCTGCGCGGGCGTACACCGGCCCATCGGTCGATGATCTGGGCGTCGGCCAACACCGGCACGGCGGCACGGGCGGCGGCAATCACACGGTCCAGCTGCGCGTCGGTTTGGTCGGCGGTGTCATAGTCGCGTTCCGATGTGGAGCCGACAGCGACGGTGCCGTTGACATGCGGAATGATGTGCACGCCACCCGCAAGAAACTGCGGCAGACCGCGCGCGTCATGCGCCAGCAGCGCCGCCTGACCCTTGACGCCGGTGCCGATCAAGCGGGGATGGCCCACATTCAACTGCTCCAGCCCCGCAACCCCTGTCGCCCACACGACCCGGCCTTTGTCACTACCAACAGCTGTGACGCGCACGCCCTTGGCCTTCAACGCCCGGACGAGAGCATCGCATGCCTGCCGGGGGTGGATCAGCGCGCTGAGCGTGTCGTGGATCAACCAGCCCGACGGGCTGTCCGGTTCCCACGGCGCGCCGGTCGCGGGCACCACCCGCCATGTGGCGTGGTCTTGCCACAGATCCACGGCCGTTGCGGCGCGCTGATGGGCCAACGCCAGGGCGGCATCATCCGC
>JBFGFW010000089.1:0-8055 GCA_041579395.1 Sulfitobacter sp. | reverse complement strand
TCGTGGTTATTCCGGCCCTGTTCGGCGGTTTCGGCAACTATTTCATGCCGCTGCAAATCGGCGCGCCGGATATGGCGTTCCCGCGGATGAACAACCTGTCTTTCTGGCTGTATGTCGGTGGTACAACACTGGCGATCTGTTCGGTTTTGACACCGGGCGGCAATGGCCAGGCCGGGTCTGGCGTGGGCTGGGTTCTGTATCCGCCGCTTTCCGTCAAAGAAGGCGGCATGTCGATGGATTTCGCGATCTTCGCGGTGCACGTATCGGGTGCGTCGTCTATTCTTGGCGCAATCAACATGATCACCACATTCCTGAACATGCGTGCCCCCGGCATGTCCCTGTTCAAGGTGCCGCTGTTCAGCTGGTCGATCTTCGTCACAAGCTGGCTGATCCTGCTGTCCCTGCCCGTTCTGGCCGGTGCGATCACCATGCTGCTGATGGACCGGAACTTTGGCTTCGCGTTCTTTGACCCCGCTGGCGGCGGTGATCCGGTGCTGTACCAGCACATCCTGTGGTTCTTTGGTCACCCCGAAGTCTACATCATCATCCTGCCCGGCTTTGGCATCATCAGCCACGTCATCGCCACGTTCAGCCGCAAGCCTATCTTTGGCTATCTTCCAATGGTCTGGGCTATCATCGCAATTGGCGCACTGGGCTTTGTTGTTTGGGCACACCACATGTACACAGTCGGTCTGTCCCTGAATCAGCAGGCCTATTTCATGCTGGCGACCATGGTGATTGCGGTTCCCACCGGTGTTAAAGTATTCAGCTGGATTGCCACCATGTGGGGCGGTTCGATTGAATTCAAAACGCCGATGCTGTGGGCCTTTGGCTTCCTGTTCCTCTTCACCGTCGGTGGTGTCACAGGTATCGTTCTGTCGCAGGCAGCCGTGGACCGTTACTACCACGACACGTACTATGTGGTTGCACACTTCCACTACGTGATGTCGCTGGGTGCCGTCTTCGCGATCTTTGCAGGTATCTATTTCTATCTGCCCAAGATGTCGGGCCGCATGTATCCAGAATGGGCGGGCAAGCTACACTTCTGGGCGATGTTCATCGGTGCAAACCTGACGTTCTTCCCACAGCACTTTCTGGGCCGTCAGGGTATGCCGCGTCGCTACATCGACTATCCCGAAGCGTTCGCCTACTGGAACCTGTGGTCGTCGATCGGTGCATTCCTCAGCTTTGCGTCGTTCCTGTTCTTCTTTGGGATCATGTTCTACACCCTGACCCGAGGCGCACGAAGCACGGCTGCGAACCCCTGGAACGAATATGCCGATACGCTTGAGTGGACACTGCCAAGCCCACCGCCAGAGCACACGTTCGAAATTCTGCCAAAGCAGGCGGATTGGGACAAGCAGCACAGCCACTAAGCTGACGCTGACATGATGCGAACGAAGGGCTCCAACGGCGGTTGGGGCCCTTTTTCGTGCCCCCTGGTGCGCGGCCCTGCCGCCACAGCCAGTTGGCCCGGTTCCGCGCCCGTTCAATGTGCCGACTGCCTATGCGCGGCAATCCTCCACTTGCAAACGGCCACCCATTATTTTTCGGATATGGTCATTTTTGCCCTTGCAGACAAAGCCCCCTATGGGTATCTCACGCCTCACCAGAGGATGCGGGCGTAGCTCAGGGGTAGAGCATAACCTTGCCAAGGTTAGGGTCGGGCGTTCGAATCGCCTCGCCCGCTCCAACTGGTTTCTGCAACCCCAGCAGATCAAAACAAGGCCGCCTTCGGGCGGTCTTTTTGGTTTTCCGGATTGACCGTCAGGCAATGAAATCGTCCCCGCTTTTCCCCGGTCACGGCGCTGGCGGATCTGCGCCACAGTTACTGTGAATTTTCCCCAACCGATTGACAGCGCGCCCAATCCGCCGTCCCATGGGCGAAAGTTGTCGTGATGCGAAATTGCGCCACCTCAACTCGAAAGAGCCCAAAAGGGCCATATCCAGAGCAGGAAATCATCATGTGGAAACAAGTATGCGCTGTCGCAAGCGCTGGTCTTTGCCTTGCGTCATCTGCGGGTGCCGTCGAAGTCATCGGCGGGTCGGCCAAACTAAGTTATTCGGCCTTTACCGACAGGACCCGACTGGACCGGATCGGTCTTGAAGGATCGATGCAAATCGCCTTTTCGGACATATTTAGCGCGCAGTTTGATCTGGGCCACAACCGCGCAGGTTTTCTGGACACGGATGCCACGAACTTCGGCGCACACGCGATCTACCATCTTGACGCCTACAACTCGTTTGGTGCGTTCGTCACCCGCGAGCGCCTGAACGATCAGGACTACAACTATTTCGGTCTTGAGTTCGGGGTCGATTCCGGGTCGCTGAAATACGAAGGCTATATCGCACACATCGATGCAGACGACAACAATTCAAGCGCCTTCGGCGTCTCGGCGCGCTATGTTTTGGACAACGGTTTCGGACTGACGGGCAGCTACGACAAGCTCAAGGATTTCGATGCCTCGCGCACCGGGCTTAAGATCGACCGTGACGTATCCCAGAACGTGAATCTGTTCGTTGAGATCGGGGCGGGCAAGATCGACGTGTTCGGCGTCAGCGATTCCTCGGCTTTCGTCGGTCTGGGCGGCAAGATTACCTTTGGCCCACAAGGCGGGACAACCTTTGAACAGCGCGGCATTGCCAAGCTGATTCCTGGCCTGTGACATGGTGTCCTTTCCCGGTGGGAAGGGACGCGCCTAATGTAAGAAGATCGTTGACCGTGCAGACAGACTGTCGCGCGCCATCTTGTCCATTGCGTTGATGCGCCATTCCAGCCCGAACTGGCCTTGCGCCATCGCTTGTGCAAGATCTGTGCGGGCGGCCCGCGCCTGTAGCGACGTCATCAGCACGGTTTGGGCCAGTTCTGCGCGGCTGTCGCGTGCCGGATCGTTGAATGGTGCCCGACATCCTGCATCGCACGGTCCGGTGCTTTGGAATGTTCCGATGTCACTAAGAGAATTGCGCGTTATTCAACAGGCAGTTAAGTGGAAAACGTGCCAAGTTTAGTCAAACTTTTCGCATATAGAAAAGTTGAAATCGCACCGCATCACACATGCTGGTAACCTGAGAAATTCAATCTCTGCCACATTTTAGCCGATTTCGCCCATTAGTGGTTCCTTAATCAAAAGTGGTCGCCATCACAGGATGAAGCTTGATCACACCGACAAGGAGCTTTTGCGTGAAGATTTTGGCCGTTGATGATGACCCGTTCATCCTTGAGCTTTTCCCCTCTATCTTCGAACAGGTTGATCTGACGGATGTGCACACGGCCGCCTCTGGCGCGGACGCCTTGGCCGCGATCAAGGCTGCTGAGACCCCATTCGACTGCATGATGCTGGACGTCGCCATGCCGCAGATGGACGGGATCGAACTTTGCCGAAATATCCGCACCCTGCCCGGCTATAGCGACAAGCCGATCTTGATGCTGACAGCCAAGACCGATTCTTCCTCGATCGAAAATGCATTTGCCGCCGGGGCGAATGACTACATTTCAAAGCCGTTCAACCTCAAGGATATTTACACCCGCATCCGTGTTGCCGAACGCCTGCTTGAGGCTTCAAAATCCGTTAAACGCGTCAATCCGCTGGACATCCCACCAGACGATGCGCACGGCATCCATCCGTTCGATCTGCCCGAAAAGCTGCTTCTGGAAAACGTGGACCGCCTGATCCCGTCGTTTTCGCTGGGCAATTATCTGACGCAACTGGACCGCAGTGATTTGACGAATTGTCAGGTTTTCTGTGTCGCGCTCGACGGCGCGCAGGATATTTATGACACATCCACCGCTCAGGAATTCACGACCATTCTGACGGATATCGCGGACTCCATTGGCGACGCGATCAATTGCCCACATCTTCTGATGTCCTACGAAGGTAATGGTGCATTCTTGTGCATCACCCGCGATCCTGCTCTTCCCAACTGGGACAAGATCGAAGCCGCGTTGCAGGAGAACATTGACGATTGTTCAAACTGGTTTGGCGTGAACGACACCATGGCCATCACCCTGTCTGTCGGCACACCGATCGCCCCCAACGCCAACCGGACCCAACGCGTCAAAAAGACGTTCGAACGTGCCTTGGGCCGCGCGCAGACGCGATGTGCCAGCAAATGCGCTGCCTGACGGCTAGTTGATCGGAAATTGCACCAGACATCTGGCCGCGTTGCGCCGGTAATCGGCCAGCGTCGTGTCGATGTCGCGTCGGTCGCGCATCACGACCATGGCCGCTTTCTTTTGCGCCCGCGTGCCGCTGACGTGCCGTTCAAGGATCAGCACGGTTACGCCCAGCATGATGTTCTTTTCATCCGTGCCGATCATTTCCGCCCGCGCCAAGGTGACAGCCGTGTAGGCCAGCATGTTGGCACAGCGCAACGCCGCAGCTTCCTCGCCGCTGAAAGTACGCGCCGCAGCCCAAGACGGGCCCGCGCAGACCAGCGCTACGCATATCGCCAGTAGCGCCTTCAAAAGGCTTTGAAGGTCATGGTGGTCAGCGACCGTTCAATCCCGTCAATGTCCAGCAGGTGGTCATTGATATAGACCCCCACGTCTTCGCCCTTGGGGATATAGAGCTTTAACAACAGGTCGAAATTGCCCGAGGTTGAATAAAGCTCTGAATGAATCTCGCGCAGGGCGATTTCCTCGGCAACGCGATAGGTCGTTCCGGGGCGGCAGCGTATCTGGATGAAAACGCAGGTAGACATGGGGTGGCCCCTTGGCTGGTTGATCTGCGCTTAGGCTGACATATGGGGGTATGGGCCGCAATCCCTGATCGGTCGGTGCGGCTGCGGCAGATGATGTGGTCACTTGGCCTTGGCGTGGCCGCGCGCCCTGCTATAAGGGCCCCAAAGACGGAGAGCAGATATGCGCCAGACCACCCTCAGCCGCGCGACGGCAGAAACCGATATCACGGTCGAGATCAATCTTGACGGGACCGGGGCCTATGACAACCACACAGGCATCGGCTTTTTCGATCATATGCTGGACCAGTTGGCGCGGCATTCGCTGATCGACATGAAGATCAGTGCCAAGGGCGATCTGCACATCGACGATCACCACACCGTCGAAGATGTGGGCATCACGCTGGGCCAGGCGCTGACACAGGCAATGGCGGACAAGCGGGGCATTCGCCGCTATGGGTCTTGTCTGCTGCCGATGGATGACGCGCTGGTGCGTACCGCGCTGGATCTGTCGGCGCGGCCCTTTTTGATCTGGAACGTAACGCTGCCCACGTCGAAGATCGGCACGTTCGACACAGAACTGGTGCGCGAATTCTTTCAGGCGCTCAGCACCCATGGCGGCATTACGTTGCATGTGGACATGCTGCACGGGCTGAACAGCCACCACATCGCCGAAGCGGTGTTCAAATCCGTCGCCCGCGCCCTGCGTGACGCGGTCGAGGTTGATCCCCGCAAATCCGGCGACATCCCATCGACCAAGGGTGCGCTGTAGGCAATGCTGACAGCGATCATCGACTACGAATCCGGCAACTTGCATTCGGCCCACAAGGCCTTTGAGCGCATGGCCCGCGAGGGCGATGCCGGTGACGTGGTGGTGACGGCAGATGCCGAAGTCGTGGCACGGGCTGATCGGCTGGTGCTGCCCGGCGACGGCGCATTTCCGGCTTGTATGGCAGCGCTGAAAGGCCACGGTGGCCTTTATGCCGCTATGGTCGAAGCCGTCGAGGAAAAGGGCCGCCCGTTCTTGGGCATCTGCGTCGGCATGCAACTGATGGCGTCTTGGGGGCGTGAATATCAAGACACGCAAGGGCTGGGATGGATCGACGGCGAGGTGACCAAGATCACCCCCGCCGAGCCGGCGCTGAAAGTACCGCACATGGGATGGAACGATCTGGTCATCGACCATGCCCATCCGGTTTTCGAAGGTATCAACACCGGCGATCACACGTATTTTGTCCATAGTTATCATATGGATGTGACAAGTCCCGCGCAGCGTCTGGCGCATGTTGATTACGGCGGCGATGTCACGGCAGTTATTGGCACGGGGACCATGCTGGGGATGCAGTTTCACCCCGAGAAAAGCCAGACGACCGGGCTGCGATTGATCGCGAACTTTTTGAACTGGCGGCCCTGACGCCTACCCAAGCTGTACGATGGCGGTTTAGTTGACCGTTTCAAGATGGTGAAGTACAGGCCAGGATCCAGATGCACCAGATTGCATAGCGACCCAAAATGCGGGTCGACATATTGCATAGGCCAAAAGTGAGGGCCCGGCCTAGCGCAGCCGCGTCCAAATCATTTCCTTGCACGCGTTGTCCTGACATTTGACCAACCGCATCGCATTCCCGTCCACCCGCATCTTGGCTTGTTGGATTTGCGTCGCGGATGGCTCTAGCAGCGCACCGACATAGGTGCCGTCAGGCTGCTGCACCATATCCCAGAACACACGTCGCCCCACAGAGGACGAACGCTTGTCATAGCCGCGCCGGTCTTTGGCGCGCTCTACCACGCCGCAAACGGCAAGGCCGCAGGGCTTGGCCCGCACATGCACAACCAATCCGTTAATGTCCGGAGCAGATTTCCAGACCCCTTCGACCACATCGGCCTGCGCCGGGATCGAAATAATTGCGCAAAAGGCGCTGTATAAAATACTTTTCTTTAAAATCATTTGTATCACTCCCCAAAGCGACACACATGCCTTACAATTCTTTGGCATCGCACCAAATAACCAAGGCGCTGATGTTATCCTACACCAACGCCTCGATTCTCACAAATTCAACAGAAATGGGGTCTGCCGTCTTGTCTTTGCGTTACTGGATGCGGCTCCAGGTTTGCTTGGAACACAGCAACCCGCCCGCAACGCATCCCGACAGCTTCAGCGCGTTGTCCGAAACAGTCATTTTTCCAATATAGACCTTCTGGTTCGACGGCCGCCAGACCTTGCCGGCATAGTTACCCTTGCCGTCTGGCGACATGTCGCGCACCAGTTTTTTGCCAATGTTTTCAGACTTGTATTCTTCGGTACCCTTGAATGTGCGCTCAATCGTGCCGCAGATTGCCGCGCCGCAAGGGCTCATCTTGACATAGGCATACGCACCATCGTCCACTTGGGTCTTCCACATCCCAATGGCCGGGTCCGCCGCCATTGCTGTGCCTGCTGCCATGAAACTCATCACCGCCGCCAAAATCGTTCTTTTCATGATATATCCTCCCGATATCGCGCCATAGTGGTCCGAACCAAGCGATTCAGGCAAGGTTGACGTAGCGGCGCATGTCGACACATTGCAAAGGACCCCACCCTGTGCGATGGGGCCGTCATCTCTCTCAGCGCATGGGCAAAAGCATGATCCTCTATCCCGCAATCGATTTGAAAGATGGCCAGGCCGTGCGACTTGTGCATGGCGATATGGCGCAATCCACGGTTTTCAATGATGATCCCGCAGCCCAGGCTCGCGCCTTCGTCGATGCCGGTTGCACCTGGTTGCATCTGGTGGACCTGAACGGGGCATTCGCCGGCACACCGATCAACGCCGCCCCGGTCGAGGCGATATTGAAATCCTGCAATGTTCCGGCCCAGCTTGGCGGCGGCATCCGCGACATGGCCACGATCGAGGCGTGGCTCGACAAGGGCCTGGCGCGGGTGATCTTGGGAACGGTGGCAGTCGAAAATCCCGATCTGGTCCGCGAAGCCGCCCGTGCCTTTCCGGGAAAGGTCGCCGTTGGCATTGATGCACGCAATGGACGCGTGGCCACCAAAGGCTGGGCCGAAGAAACCGATGTAATGGTGACCGATCTGGCCAAATCCTTCGAAGACGCAGGCGTGGCCGCGATCATCTACACCGACATCCTGCGCGACGGGGCCATGGGCGGCCCCAACATCACCGCCACCGCTGATCTGGCCCGCGCCGTCAACATCCCGGTCATTGCATCTGGGGGCGTCAGCTCGCTCGACGACCTCAAGGCGCTCAAGGCCACAAACGTGATCTCTGGCGCGATTTCAGGCCGTGCCCTCTACGATGGTGCGATCGATCTCGCGGCCGCGCTCAAAGCCCTCGCCTGATTTTCCAAATGGCGACAAATCCTCGGGAGGTCTGGAGG
>JBFGFW010000088.1:0-8103 GCA_041579395.1 Sulfitobacter sp. | reverse complement strand
TACGCTGCTGCACGAGGTTTGGGGCTACAACGCGGGTGTCACGACCCACACGTTGGAAACCCACATTTACCGGCTGCGCCAAAAGATCGAGCCCGATCCGTCGAATGCCAGAATCCTGGTAACAGAATCAGGAGGTTACAGATTAGTTTCCTAAGGCTGGAACCAATTATTGCCAGACCCGTTATATTGACGAATGGTGGGATTTTCATGACCTGCCAATCGGTTTGAACCCGAAGTTTGTATCCGGGATTTGATACATTCCTCCCTGTTGGACTAGGCCGGGCCTTTGGGCTCGGTCTTTTTTTTGCTCGGGCGGTGGCGGGCAGGTAGTTTCGCCATGGCGACCCGGTTGCGTTTTGGGCTAGGGTACGCGCGATCTGACCTTGGAGAGCCGCCTTATGTCTTTCACGCTTGCGACCTGGAACATCAATTCGGTGCGTCTGCGCGAACCGCTGGTGCTGAAGATGCTGCAAGAGCACGGGCCCGATGTCTTGTGTCTGCAGGAATGCAAAAGCCCGGTGGACAAAATCCCGACCGAAGCCTTTGCGGCAGCAGGGTACACGCACATGGTTGCGCGGGGACAAAAGGGCTATAACGGCGTCGCGATCCTGTCGCGTCTGCCGATTATAGACACAGGCGATCAAGATTTCGCGGCCCTTGGTCATGCGCGCCACGTCGCTGCCAAGCTGGCAAACGGGGTCACAATTCACAATTTCTATATTCCGGCAGGCGGCGATATTCCTGACCGCGAGGTTAACGAGAAATTTGGCCAAAAGCTGGATTATCTGGCCGACATGCGCGACTGGTTTCGCCAGGAAAAGCCTGAAAAAGCCATTCTTGTCGGGGATTTGAACATCGCGCCCCGCGAAGATGACGTTTGGGGCCACAAGCAGTTGCTTAAGGTTGTCAGCCACACCCCGGTCGAGGTTGAAAAGCTGGCCGAGACGCAAGATGCGGGCGGCTGGATCGACATCACACGGCAGGACATTCCTGACGGAAACCTGTACAGTTGGTGGTCTTACCGTGCCAAAGATTGGGATGCTGCCGACAAGGGCCGCCGGTTGGATCACATCTGGGCCACCCCCGACATATCCAGCGCCGCGCATTCCAGCCATATCCTGCGTGCAGCGCGCGGGTGGGAAAAACCCAGTGACCATGTCCCGGTCTTTGCGACATTTGACCTTTGAAAAAAGCAGGCGCGCCCACATATAAAGGGCAACCCCCCACGTTAGGAAATTGATATGATGGATTTGAATCTTTCGCCCGCCCCCGATGCCGACCTGATCAAGGACGGATCAGAGGCGACCTTTATGACCGATGTCGTGGATGCGTCGCAGACGGTTCCGGTCATCGTCGATTTCTGGGCCCCCTGGTGCGGCCCGTGCAAGACGCTTGGGCCCCAGTTGGAAGACGCCGTTCGCGCCGCCAAAGGTGCCGTGAAAATGGTCAAGATCAACGTGGACGAAGCCCAGCAAATTGCCGGGCAGCTTCAGATTCAGTCGATCCCGACAGTCTATGCCTTTTACAAGGGCCAACCCATTGACGGCTTTCAGGGCGCGCAACCGCAGTCCGAGGTTAAAGCGTTCATCGACCGGGCCGTGAAGGCAGCCGGGGGCGAGGCACCGGGCGAGACGCTGAATGAAGCTGTTGCCGCCGCCGAAGACATGCTGACCGAAGGTTCGTTTCAGGACGCCGCCGATACGTTCGAGGCGATCTTGGGCGAAGAGCCGAACCACCCTGCTGCCTATGCCGGGATGGTACGGGCCTACATCGCGCTGGACCAGTTGGACGAAGCCGAAGCCCGCCTGAACGGGGCACCGATCGAGATTTCCAAAGCACCCGAGCTTGAGGCCGCGCATGCGCAGCTTTTGCTGGCGCGTCAGTCCGCTGAAGCTGGCCCGGTCACCGAGCTTGAGGCGGCCGTCGCGGCCAACCCCGAAGATCATCAGGCGCGCTTTGATTTAGCCAAGGCGTTGCATGCCCACGGTGATGTGGAAGCTGCGGTTGACCACCTGCTGACGCTATTTGGCAAGGATCGTGAATGGAATGATGCAGCGGCCAAGGTTCAGTTATTCACCATTTTCGAAGCGTTGAAGCCGAACGATCCGATCGCGCTGAATGGCCGCCGCAAACTAAGCTCGATGATATTTGCCTGAGGTCGGTCGAGCCCTAGATAGAGCAATATGATAAAGCAATCCGAACTTCCTGACACAATCGCGATATTTCCATTGGGTGGGGCTTTGCTGCTTCCCCGTTCGAGGTTGCCGTTGCACATTTTTGAGCCCCGCTATCTTCAGATGATCGAAGACAGCATCAAGACGCCCGGCCGTCTGATCGGGATGGTGCAACCAAATGTCGTGCCCGGACGTGAAGGCCCCGGATTGCAGACCATCGGTTGTGCCGGTCGGATCACACAGTTTTCGGAAACGGAAGACGGGCGCTATATGATCACATTGGGCGGCGTTTCGCGGTTTCGCGTCGTCAAAGAGATCGAAGGTTTCACGCCCTACCGTCGTTGCGAGGTCAGCTGGGAAGGGTTCGAGCGTGATTTGGGCGATGACGAGGAAGACATCCAGTTCAACCGCAAGAAATTCCTGGACACGCTTGGCCGGTATTTCGACGCGCGCAATCTGTCGGCGGATTGGGATACCCTGAAAGAGGCGGATGACGAACTGCTCATCAATTCCCTGTCGATGATGCTGGATTTCGATTCCGAGGATAAGCAGGCACTGCTTGAGGCTCCGTCACTTTCGACGCGGCGCGAAACCTTGCTGACGCTGATCGAATACACCCTGCGGGGTGGTCACGACGGGGAGATGATGAATTGAGCACCGAAGAAGTGAAATTTGACCGCCGCATGCTCGAGGCATTGGTTTGCCCGCGGACCCAAACCACGCTGAAGTACGATGCCGACCGTCAGGAACTGGTGTCGAAAGCGGCGGGTTTGGCCTATCCGATCCGCAACGGCATCCCGGTAATGCTGATCGACGAAGCGCGGGTTCTGGACTGACCCGCTAAAGTGCTTCGCCTTGCAGAAGGCGGGGCAGATCACCGGTCAGGCCTGCCGCCTCGCGGATGAATCCACGCCGTGCACCCGGCATCGCGTTGATTGCCGCCATCCCGACATCCCGCGCCATTCGAAGCAGTGGGTTATCGTTGGAAAACAACCTGTTAAAGCTGTCTGTGGCCAGCGCGAGCGCGGTGTTGTCGAACCGGCGCCAGCGTTGATATTGATCCAGCACTGACACTGTGCCGATGTCCTGCCCCCGGCGATGCGCGTCTGCAATCACCTCGGCCAAAGCGGCGACATCGCGGATGCCCGCATTCAGGCCCTGCCCGGCGATGGGATGCACGCCATGTGCCGCATCGCCCACCAACGCCACCCGTTCGGCGATCATCGCATGCGCGAGCGATAGGCTAAGCGGATAGGTATAGCGCGCGCCAGCCAATGAAATCTGCCCCAGAAAGTCGCCAAACCGGGGGCGTAAGACGTCCAGATACGCGTCGTCAGGCAGTGCGTTGATCCGCGCTGCGTTGTCGGCGGTTTCGCTCCAGACAATCGACGACCTGTTTCCGGTCAGCGGCAGAATGGCCAGCGGACCGGGCGGCATGAAGAACTGGTGCGCCACGCCGCCATGGGGGTTTTCATGTGCAATCGCGCAAACCAACGCGGTTTGCGCATAACCCCAACCGATGCGCTTGATCCCGGCCCGTAGTGCTGTGCCCGATCCGCGACCGTCGGCCCCCACCAACAGGCGGGCGCGCAGTGCTTTTCCACCGGCCAAAGAAACGGTAACGCCAGACTGATCCGCCTGCTGCGTCACCACATCCTGCCCATCCATCACGGTGATGCCGGGGGTCGCCTTGACGGCGTCGGCAAGCGCACGCCGAAGATGGCGGTCTTCGACCATATGACCCATCGGGCCTTCCTCTATTTCGGCATGGTCGAAATGCATGAAAAACGGCGACGGCCCTTCGCCTGCGCGCCCGTCGGTCACCTTGATCTCAAGCATCGGCTGCGCATCGGGGGCAACCGCGTCCCACACGCCGATCCCTTGCAGCAACCGCGTCGATGTCAGCGCCAACGCATAAGAACGACCGTCAAATTCCGGTTCGCCGCGTGTGGCGTCCTTGAGCCGATCAATGATGGTCACGCGCAAGCCGATCTGCGCCAGTGCCAAACTCAAGGCCGGGCCATTCAGCCCACCCCCAACGATCGCGATATCCGTGTCAAAATCCATGACCTTTGATATGGGCGTGCGGCAGGGATTGTCCATGCGTGCAACCGTCGCTACCGTCCCTTTCAACACAGAAAAGCAGGGAAATGACATGCAAGACTGGCTGACAATGACGGCGGCGGATCTGGGGCGGGGCATCGCGGACGGACAGATTGACCCGGTTGTGCTGTGCAAAACGTATCTTGACGCAATCGACGCACATCCGTTGAAAGACCAGATCTATGCCCGTGTGACCGCTGACAGGGCATTGTCCGAAGCGCAGGCGGCGTCTGATCGGGCCAAGACGGGGCACCGCCTGTCGCCGCTGGATGGTGTACCTATCAGTTGGAAAGACTTGTTCGACACCGCCGGCACCGAAACCGAAGCGGGAACCTTGCTGCTGAAGGGCCGGGTGCCTGATGCTGATGCGCGCGTCTTGGCAAACGCGACGGCGATGGGGTTGGTTTGCCTTGGCAAGACACACATGAGCGAACTTGCCTTTTCCGGCTTGGGCCACAATCCGTCGACTGCGACACCGCCCTGCGTCAACGACCACAGTGCAGTGTCGGGCGGGTCGTCGTCGGGGGCCGCGGCCTCTGTCGCGTTCGGGCTAGCGGCGGCGGCCATCGGGTCAGACACTGGCGGTTCTGTGCGCGTGCCTTCGGCTTGGAACGATCTGGTAGGCCTCAAGACGACTTCGGGCCGGGTGTCGCTGGAGGGTGTGGTGCCTTTGGCGTTGAAATTCGACACGGTTGGCCCGCTTTGCCGTTCTGTCGAAGACGCCGGTTTGCTGCTTGCCGCACTGGAGGGGACAAAACCCGCTGATCTGGACAGTTGCGATCTTGAGGGGCGACGTTTCGCGATCCTGCGAACAGTCGCGATGGACGATCTTGACGAAGTGCCTGCATCGGCGTTTGCAGCCGGGGTCGCGGCGCTGCAAGATGCCGGTGCCCTTGTCGAAGACATTACCGTGCCCGCGCTGGAAGATGCCATGCCGCTAAGCGGATGTCTGTTCACTGCCGAAGCCTACGGCCTGTGGCGCGACGTGATCGAGGCGAACCCAGATGCAATGTACCGCGAAATTCTTGAGCGGTTTCGCCTAGGCAAGACCCATTCCGGCCCGGACTATGTCGCGGCGTGGACCAAGCTTGAGAAGATCCGCAAAATCTATCAACGCGCTACGGCGGGCTTTGACGCGGTGATCTTGCCGACCGCGCCCATTCTGCCGCCGAAATTGGACCGTTTGGAAAGTGACCATGACTATTATGTGTCGGCCAATCTGCTGACTTTGCGCAACACCCGGATCGGCAATCTGATGGGGTTGTGCGCGATTACGCTGCCAACCGGGACACCGTCATGTGGGATGATGCTGATGGCGGGGCCGGGACGAGAAGAACACCTGCTGCGCCTTGCCATCGCCGCCGAAGAAGCGCTGGCCTAAAAGACACAAACGTCGCCTCACGTCCTAGATTCTCTGGACGTGAGGCATGGCCTTGGGTAGTTTGAAAGAAACGGGGCACCTATGATCCCGAACCCGAGGCAGCTTTGATGATCTACCCTGATCGGTTTTCGAACCTTCCGGCCCATGCGTGGCCGCGCCTGCGTGCATTGCTTGATGTGCATGAAGGTGGGGGCGTGCCCATTCACATGACGATTGGTGAGCCGAAACATGCGTTTCCGGCGTGGGTCACAGACATCATCACGGAAAACGCCGCTGGTTTTAACAGCTATCCACCAAACGACGGATCGCCCGCGTTGCGCGGTGCCATCGCCGACTGGATCAAGCGGCGCTACGGCGTGTCGCTGGAAGCCGATACGCAGATCATGGCGCTGAATGGCACGCGCGAGGGGCTTTATAACGCCGTGATGGCGGTTTGCCCGGAAACGAAAAATGGCCGGAAACCGGCCATCTTGATGCCGAACCCGTTTTACCAGGTTTACATGATCGCCGCGATTTCAGGGGCCGCTGACCCGATTATGGTGCCTGCGACGCTAGAAACCGGGCATCTGCCCGATTTTGGCAGCCTGTCGGCGGATGTTCTGAACCGCACGACGGCGGCGTACATATGTTCACCCGCGAACCCGCAGGGGGCCGTTGCCAGCCGCGCCTATTGGACGGATCTGCTGGCGCTTGCAGAGAAATACGATTTCAAGATTTTTGCCGATGAATGCTATTCGGAAATCTACCGCGATGTGCCGCCCGTCGGGGCCTTGCAGGTCGCGCACGAAATAGGTGCTGATCTGGACCGTGTGATGGTCTTTCATTCGCTGTCCAAAAGATCAAACCTGCCCGGCCTTCGGTCTGGCTTTGTCGCCAGCGGGCCGAACACCATCCGCGAAATTAAGCAGTTGCGGAACTACGCAGGCGCGCCGCTGCCCTTGCCGCTTCAGGCTGTCGCCGCCGCCGTTTGGGCGGACGAAGACCACGTGATCGAAAACCGTGCGCTTTATGTCGAGAAATACGAGGTCGCCGATCGGATTCTGGGCAACGTTCCGGGCTATCACAGCCCCGAAGCCGGCTTTTTCCTGTGGCTTCCGGTCAAGAACGACGAAGCAGCGGCACTGAAACTATGGCGCGAGACAGGCGTGCGGGTTTTGCCCGGCAGCTATCTTGCGCAGGATGTGAACGGGGAAAACCCCGGCAAGACATATATCCGGGTGGCCATGGTCGCCCCAAAAGATGAGACAATGCGCGGTATCGAAGCAATCCGCGCCTGTCTCTATCCAGAATAAGACGAGGGATCAGAGCAATGGCATATCAGACACGTGGGCGCGACCCCCTTCTGGACACCAACATGGCTGAAGCCATCGAAAAGAGGGGCAAGGAACTGTTGGGCGTCGGCCTGATCGTCTTGGGCCTGATGGCCGCGATGATGATCGGCAGTTACACACCGGAAGACCCGAACTGGATGGTGTCCACCGATGTGCCCGCGCAAAACTGGCTGGGCCGTATGGGCGCGTCACTTGCGGCACCGCTGTTCATGATTGTCGGCTGGGGCGCGTGGGCCGTAGCGGCGATTCTGCTGGCGTGGGGCCTGCGCTTTGCCCTGCACCGCGGTGAAGATCGCGTCATGGGCCGCCTGATTTTTGCACCGATTGCCGTGGCGCTGTGTTCGATCTATGGGGCCACCCTGACGCCGGGGGCCGACTGGCTGCAAACCCACAGCTTTGGGCTTGGTGGATTGTTTGGCGACACGGTCATGGGCGCAATCCTGACAGTTTTGCCGATTGGATCGACCTTCACGATCAAGCTGATGTCGCTGTTGATGGGCGTTTCGATCCTTGTGTTCGGTGCGTTTGTCCTGGGCTTTACGAGGGCCGAGTTGTCCCGCATCGGGCGGTTCATGCTGGTCGGTGTGATCATGGCATATGCCAGCTTGATGAACGTCTTGGGGCGCGGTGCATCGGGGGCGATGATGGCCGCCCAAAGCTTGCAGCGGCGTCAGTCCGAGCGGCGCGCGCGCAACCACACCGAAGCCGAAGAAAACGCTGACTTTGCCGCGTCTCAGGCCTATTTCAATAAAGAAACCTATGCGCCAGCACCCGCCGTTCTGCCCAAGACCGGTCTGCTGGCCCGTATGCCTGCCCTGGTCAAGCGGCCTGACCCGTTGCCCGAGCCAGAGCTGGTGGAAAACTGGTCTGATGCGGTGGTGGACGATGGCCCCAGCGACGACCGGATCAGATCCAAGATCGCCGATGTGATCAAAAGCCGGGTGCGCACCGCAAATGCGCTGCACACACCCGTCACGGCACCCTTGACACGCGGACGCGGGCGCGGCCCCGACGCCTTGGTGCTGGATACGACACCGCGCGCTCACCTGCGCGAAGAGCCACCCCTGACAGGATTCGCCCGCGCCGAGCCGCCGTTGACCGCGCAGCGTCCATC
>JBFGFW010000087.1:0-8108 GCA_041579395.1 Sulfitobacter sp. | reverse complement strand
GATCGCGGTCGCCTTCGGCTTCCATGATTTCATCGTCCGTCAGGTCGCCCCATTCTTCCTTGATCTTGCCGGTCATCTGCTTCCAGTTGCCTTTAATTGTATCCCAATTCATAGCGGTACTCCTTCTTGTTTCCTTGAGCCTATCGGGTTCTTTGAACCAACAGGCGTCTGCAGAACCAACGCGCAAACGGGGTTCAGGTTCCGCTGAAACATCGACCGTCAGGTGAATTGTTCGCTGATCAGCCGTTCCTCCAGACCGTGGCCCGGGTCAAACAGGATTCGGTGCTCGATTGACGGATCAGACGTAATTTCAACCACCACGACATCGCGGTACGAATTGCCGTCGGCATCTGCCATCACCGGCCGCTTGTCAGGTTCCAGCACATCAAATCTGACCATTGCGGTCTTGGGCAGCAATGCACCCCGCCACCGCCGCGGTCGAAATGCGGCCATCGCCGTCAACGCCAGCACATCCGCACCAATCGGCAAGATGGGCCCGTGCGCGGAATAGTTATAGGCAGTTGACCCGGCAGGGGTGGCGACCAACGCGCCGTCGCAGACCAGTTCCTCCATCCGAACCCTGCCATCTACGCTGATGCGCAGTTTAGCGGCCTGCGGCCCCTCGCGCAGCAGCGCCACTTCGTTCAGCGCCAGCGCCTTGGATCGGTGCCCATCCGCATGGGTGGCCACCATGACCAGCGGGTTGATCACCGCCTCTTCTGCGGCTTCCAGTCGCTCAACCAGATCGTCTTCGGTATATTCGTTCATCAAAAAGCCGATGGTCCCGCGGTTCATCCCGTACACCGGCACCCCCAGCGCCTGCGTGTCATGCAGCGTTTGCAGCATGAACCCGTCGCCGCCCAAGGCCACGATCACGTCCGCTTCGGTCGATGCCACATCTCCATAACGCTGGCTCAGGGCGTGCATCGCAGTCTGGGCCACATCGGCACGGCTGGCGGTAAAGGCGATCTTCATGGGCGGGGGCTTTCAAATCCGGGCTAGTTACCTGCAAAAGAACCACATTCTGCCCGCAGCTACCAGCTTTGCCGCGAATGACGGCAAGTACGGCGGTTTACGGCCTTCACCCGTATCTGGTATTGCGCTATTCAGCCCGCAACAGACCCCATTTTCCAAGGAAGTACGCATATGTCCGGCTTTTTCACCACGCCACTGTCGCAGGCCGATCCTGAGATTTTTGATTCCATCACCAACGAACTGGGCCGCCAGCGTCACGAAATCGAACTGATCGCGTCAGAAAATATTGTCTCTGTCGCCGTGATGGCCGCGCAGGGCTCGGTGTTGACCAATAAATACGCCGAAGGTTATCCGGGCCGGCGCTATTATGGCGGCTGCGAATTTGTCGACGTGGCCGAAAATTTGGCGATTGAACGCGCGTGCAAGCTTTTTGCCTGCGATTTCGCCAACGTGCAGCCCAACTCCGGCTCTCAGGCCAACCAAGGCGTGATGCAGGCGCTGCTGCAACCGGGCGATACGATCCTTGGCATGTCGCTTGATGCCGGGGGCCACCTGACACACGGGGCAAAGCCCAATCAATCGGGCAAGTGGTTTAACGCAATCCAGTACGGTGTGCGCCGGCAGGACAACCTGCTTGACTACGATCAGGTCGAGGCTCTGGCGAAAGAACACAAGCCCAAGATGATCATCGCCGGCGGGTCTGCCATCCCGCGCCAGATCGACTTCAAGCGTATGCGCGAGATCGCCGATATGGTCGGTGCATGGTTGCACGTCGACATGGCGCATATTGCGGGTCTTGTGGCGGCGGGTGAACACCCCTCGCCGTTCCCCCACGCCCATGTCGCAACCACGACGACCCACAAGACCCTGCGCGGCCCCCGCGGCGGCATGATCCTGACCAACGACGAAGCCTTGGCGAAAAAGTTCAACTCCGCCATTTTCCCCGGCATCCAAGGCGGCCCGCTGATGCACGTGATCGCGGCCAAGGCGGTGGCCTTCGGCGAAGCGCTGAGCCCGGATTTCAAGACCTACATTCAACAGGTCATCAAGAACGCACAGGCCCTCAGCGATCAGCTGATCAAGGGCGGGCTGGACACGGTCACCCACGGTACCGACACGCACCTGCTGTTGGTCGATCTGCGCCCCAAGGGCGTCAAGGGCAACGACACCGAACAGGCCTTGGGCCGTGCCCACATCACCTGTAACAAGAACGGCGTGCCGTTCGATCCTGAAAAGCCGACCGTCACCTCCGGTATCCGCCTCGGCTCGCCCGCGGCCACCACCCGTGGCTTTGGCGAGGCAGAGTTCCGCCAGATCGCCGATTGGATCATCGAAGTCGTCGACGGGCTTGCCGCCAACGGCGCGGATGGCAACGATGCAATCGAGCAAAAGGTCAAAGCCGAAGTCGAGGCGCTCTGCGCGCGCTTCCCGATCTACCCCAACCTCTAGATCCCGCACGCCTTTACGCTTCCAAGTGGTCTAAAATCCCGGGGGCGGCCCACAAGGGCCGGGGGCAGCGCCCCCCGCACCCCCTCCAAAGAATCCCCGGCCTTGCTACAGTGCCGGGGCTTTTTCCTTCAAGCGGCCTTTTTCGTCTGCATCTTCTGGGTCATCTTCAAGACCATCCTGCGCGGCAACAACGGGATCAGCCAATTTACGGCAAAGCCCAGCTTGGCGTCATTGACCGCAACCAGATCGCCCGCACGCATCGCTTCATAGCCATACAGCGCCACGCTGCGCGCCGTTGCGCCATTTCTCGCCAATGGTGTGCCTTCCATGTTGCTGCGCTTGGCGAATTCGGTTTCGACATAGCCCGGTGCCAACACGGTGCAGGTCACCCCCTTGCCGCGCAGTTCCTGATCAATCGCCTGGCTAAAGGAATTCACAAACGCCTTGGTGGCGAAATAGACCGCCTGCTGCGGCCCCGGCATGAACCCGGCGGTAGACCCGACATTCAGGATCTTGCCTTTGCCACGTGCGGCCATATCCGCACCGATCCGGTGCGTCAGCGCCACCAGCGCCTTGATGTTCAGGTCGATCATCTCTTGCTCGTCCGCCAGCGACCGCTCCACATGCACGCCGATGCCGCCGAAACCGGCGTTGTTGACCAGCACATTGACCTCAAGCCCCGCGGCCTTGATGTCTTTGTAAAGCGCCAGCGCACCGCCCTCACTACTCAGATCATGGGCAAAGACATGGGCGTTGATGCCGTGGTCCCTTTCCAGTTCGGCCTTCAATTCCTTCAATGTGTCTTCGCGGCGCGCGGTCAGAATGACATCGCCCCCGTGGCCCGCGTGAATGCGGGCAAGTTCCATCCCGATGCCCGAGGATGCGCCGGTGATCAAAGCTGTGTTGGACATGGGTGCCTCATAGGTTGACTGAAAAGGTGAAGGGCATCCTTAATCAGCCCCCGCAGCAAAGTCGATGTCTGCTTGCATCCGCCCCCTGTTGCATGGTCCAGTTCGCCTGCATTGGCCCACCACAGGAGAAACCGTTGGACATCAAACCCGCAGGCGCGCGCCCGTCAGAGCCCGCTTCCCCTGATTATTTCACCGGCACCGTGCGGTTAGATCCCGTAGTGTCAGCCCCAGAACCCGCCCGCATCCGCGCGGCCACGGTCACTTTTGAACCGGGGGCTCGCACCGCTTGGCACACGCACCCCTTGGGTCAAACGCTGGTGATCCTGTCGGGTGCCGGTCTGGCCCAGACCGATGGCGGCCCGGTCACCCCCCTTCGGCCCGGCGACACAGTGTGGTTCGCACCCGGTGAAAAACACTGGCACGGTGCCGCCCCTCACTGCGCCATGAGCCATCTCGCCATTCAAGAGGCGCTGGACGGCAAGGCCGTTGACTGGCTGGAACATGTGACCGACGCCCAGTATGGCGCGCAATAACCCGCGGCTGCTGGCCTAGACGTAGCCGCGCCACCCTAAAAAGGTGATGAACGCGACTGCTACAAACAGGATATTGAACGCCACAGGGCCCGCAATACTCAATGCACGGCCAATACGTATGTCCTTGGCGTCGATGCTGTGCAGATGGGTAACGACCTCGTCATAGGCGGACTGCACCTGCGCGCCGTCCATCCGGCGTGCCATCTTGGGGTTGCGCGAAAGAAACTCGGCCTGCGCCAAGGCGCTCCCCTGTTTGCGCACCCGCGCTGGCAGCCTGCGCCCTGCACGGCGCAGGGCATGGCCCAGATCGCGCCCCTTCACGCCCAACCTGGACTGCAACGCGCGCCGCACGGCTTCCACTTTGTTCGCTACGTCTTTCTCATCCAACATGACCACCTGTCTAATCGCTCTGGCATATTGGCCGCAATGCCCCTAAATCAAGTTTTATGCTCAGCCTTACCGAATACGGCACCGCCGCGGATGCCCCCGCCCTGCTGATCGTCCATGGCCTCTTCGGTTCGGGGCGCAATTGGGGCGTGATCGCAAAACGTCTGGCAGACAAACGCCGTGTAATCACTGTCGACATGCGCAATCACGGCGACAGCCCTCGTGAAACCACGCAGACCTATCCCGACATGGCCGACGATCTGGCCGAGGTGATCCGCCACGTCGGCGGGCCGATGGATGTCTGCGGCCACTCGATGGGGGGCAAAGCGTCCATGGTTCTGGCCCTGAAGAACCCCGATCTGGTTCGCCGCCTGATTGTCGCCGACATCGCGCCTGTGCCTTATCCTCACAGCCAGCAAGAATTCATCGACGCCATGCGTACCGTCGACCTTTCATCCCTCACCCGCCGATCGGACGCGCTCGAACAGCTGGCCGCCGCAGGGGTGGAACCCGCCCTGCAAAGCTTCTTCACACAGTCGCTTGATGTCGCGACAAAATCCTGGAAGCTCAATCTCGATGTCCTCGAAGCCGAGATGCCCCATATCGTCGGTTGGCCCGCCGACGTGACCGGTCCGTTTGATGGCCCTGCCTTTTTCCTCTCCGGGGGCACATCGCACTATGTCCAACCCGCGCACCGCCCCACCATCAAGGCGCTGTTCCCCAATGCCCATTTCGCCAAACTGCCCAAAGTCGGCCATTGGCTGCACGCCGAAAACCCCCGCGACTTCGAAGCCTCGGTCCGCGCTTTTCTCGACCCTGCCTGACGCGCCACGGCCCCTTCTTCTCTGGCTCTTAAATATCCCGGAGTTTGGGGCAGCGCCCCAATCGCGCTGTCCCCCCATACAAACGCGCCCGCGACACCGGCCTTCCCTCTTGCACCTCGCCCCCCAAAGCCTATAACGCGGAGAATTTGCAAATCCCCGGGGGCCGCCGACCATGCCAAAAAGAACCGATATCAAGTCGATCATGATCATTGGTGCGGGGCCCATCGTGATTGGTCAGGCCTGCGAATTCGACTATTCCGGGGCGCAGGCCTGCAAGGCCCTGAAAGAGGAAGGCTACCGCGTCATCCTCGTCAACTCCAACCCGGCCACGATCATGACGGATCCGGGATTGGCGGATGCCACCTATATCGAACCGATCACCCCCGAGATCGTCGCCAAGATCATCGAAAAGGAACGCCCCGATGCGCTGCTGCCGACGATGGGCGGACAGACCGGGCTGAACACGTCACTGGCGCTGGAAGAAATGGGCGTTCTGGCCAAGTACGGCGTCGAAATGATCGGGGCCAAGCGCGAAGCCATTGAAATGGCCGAAGATCGCAAGCTTTTCCGCGACGCGATGGACCGCCTGGGCATCGAAAACCCCAAAGCCACGATTGTCACTGCGCCCAAATCGGCCGCAGGCAAGAAAGACCTCGCTGCGGGCGTCGCCATCGCCCTTGAGGCGCTGGAATATGTCGGCCTGCCCGCCATCATCCGACCTGCCTTCACCATGGGCGGTACCGGCGGCGGCGTGGCCTATAACCGCGACGATTATGAATTCTTCTGCCGCTCTGGCATGGACGCGTCCCCGATGGGGCAGATCCTGATCGACGAAAGCCTGCTGGGCTGGAAGGAATTCGAGATGGAGGTGGTCCGCGACACCGCCGACAACGCCATCATCGTCTGCTCCATCGAAAACGTCGACCCGATGGGTGTGCACACCGGCGACAGCATCACCGTGGCCCCGGCCCTGACGCTGACGGACAAAGAGTACCAGATCATGCGCAACCATTCGATCGCGGTCCTGCGCGAGATCGGCGTGGAAACCGGCGGATCTAATGTGCAATGGGCGGTCAACCCTGCCGACGGACGCATGGTCGTGATCGAGATGAACCCCCGCGTCAGCCGATCTTCGGCGCTGGCGTCCAAAGCGACGGGGTTTCCCATCGCCAAAATCGCGGCAAAACTGGCCGTCGGGTTCACACTGGACGAGCTTGACAATGATATCACCGGCGTGACCCCTGCGTCCTTCGAGCCGACCATCGACTATGTCGTCACCAAGATTCCGAAGTTCGCCTTCGAAAAATTCCCCGGTTCCGAACCCTATCTGACTACCGCAATGAAATCCGTGGGCGAGGCGATGGCGATCGGCCGCACGATCCACGAATCCCTTCAAAAGGCGCTGGCGTCGATGGAATCCGGCCTGACCGGTTTTGACGAGATCGACATACCCGGCGCGCCAGATCAGGCCGCCCTCGTCAAGGCAATCAGCAAACAGACCCCCGACCGGATGCGCACCATTGCCCAAGCCATGCGCCACGGCATGGCCGACCTCGACATCCACGGCGTCACCATGTTCGACCCGTGGTTTCTGGCCCGTATCCGCGAAATCGTCGAGGCCGAAGAAGGCGTGCGTGCCGCCGGCCTGCCCGCCGATGCAACCGCGATGCGCCATCTGAAAATGATGGGCTTCACCGACGCGCGCCTTGCACTGCTGACCGACCAGACCGAAGCCGCGGTGCGCGATGCCCGTCTGGCCATGGATGTCAAAGCCGTGTTCAAACGCATCGATACCTGTGCCGCCGAGTTCGAAGCCCAAACACCCTATATGTATTCGACTTATGAAATGCCCGCCTTTGGCGACGTCGAATGCGAAGCGCGCCCTTCTGACCGCAAAAAGGTCGTGATTTTGGGCGGTGGCCCCAACCGCATCGGCCAAGGCATCGAGTTCGACTATTGCTGCTGCCACGCCTGTTATGAGCTGACCGACGCGGGCTATGAGACGATCATGGTCAACTGCAACCCCGAAACCGTGTCGACCGACTATGACACCTCGGACCGCTTGTATTTTGAACCGCTGACCTTTGAACACGTCATGGAGATCATGCGGGTCGAGCAGGAGAACGGTACGCTTCACGGTGTTATCGTACAATTCGGCGGCCAGACCCCGCTGAAAATCGCGCAAGCCCTGCAAGACGCTGGCATCCCGATCCTCGGCACCACGCCCGACATGATCGATCTGGCCGAGGACCGCGAGCGGTTCGCTGATCTGGTCAAGAAGCTGGGCCTGAAACAGCCGCACAACGGCATCGCCCATTCCGACGCCGAGGCGCTGGAAATCGCCGCCGACATCGGCTTTCCGCTGGTGATCCGCCCCTCTTACGTCTTGGGTGGCCGCGCGATGGAGATCGTGCGCGACCTAGCCAGCCTCGAACGCTACATCCGCGAGGCCGTTGTCGTGTCGGGCAAAAGCCCGGTCCTGCTTGATAATTACCTGTCGGGCGCGGTCGAGCTGGATGTTGACGCGCTGTGTGACGGCAAGGATGTCCACGTTGCGGGCATCATGCAGCACATCGAGGAAGCGGGCGTGCATTCCGGCGACAGTGCCTGTTCCCTGCCCCCCTATTCCCTGTCGCGCGAAATCATTGCCGAAGTCGAAAAACAGACCCGCGCGCTGGCCCTTGCACTGAATGTCGTGGGCCTGATGAACATCCAGTTCGCGATCAAGGACGGCGAGATTTACCTGATCGAGGTGAACCCCCGCGCCTCGCGCACCGTGCCGTTTGTCGCCAAGGCCACGGATTCGGCCATTGCGTCCATCGCCGCGCGCATCATGGCGGGCGAACCGCTGTCGAACTTCCCGCTGCGCCCGCCCTATGACGCCGACGCCGCCTATGACGACGTGCTGCCGCTGGGTGATCCGATGACGCTGGCCGACCCGAACATGCCGTGGTTTTCCGTCAAGGAAGCGGTGCTGCCCTTCGCGCGCTTCCCCGGTGTCGACACGATCCTCGGCCCCGAAATGCGCT
>JBFGFW010000086.1:0-8119 GCA_041579395.1 Sulfitobacter sp. | reverse complement strand
TGCCCGTGGATCAGGTGATGGACACGCCTGATCTGGCCACACAGGCCCTTCCCGAAGCGGTGGACGACGAACCTGCGCCGATGCCTGCGGAGCCGATGCCTGCACCTGGGCCCGCGCCTGCACCTGCGCCCGCGCCTGCACCTGCGCCTGTGGTCGAAGCAGCGCCCCTGCAGGTGGAACCAGAAGCATCCCAGCCCGCTAAACCTACCCTGATGGGCCGTTTGATGGGGCGTGGCGCGCCGGCCCCTGCGGCCCCGGTGGTGCGCCGGGCGTTGGATGACGAGATGCTTGAGCAGTTGGAGGAGCTGCTGATTTCCACCGATATGGGGGTCGATACCGCCTTGCGCGTCACTGCGAACATGGCCGAAGGGCGCTTTGGCAAGCGGTTATCCGTCGAAGAGATCAAGCGCCTGATGGCCACCGAAGTGGCGCGAATCATGGACCCCGTTGCGAAACCGCTGCCGCTTTACGGCAAGAAACCTCAGGTCGTGCTGGTGGTCGGCGTCAACGGGTCGGGCAAGACGACGACGATTGGCAAGCTGGCCAGCCAGTTCAAGGCGGCGGGCAAGAATGTGGTGATTGCGGCGGGCGACACGTTTCGCGCCGCGGCGGTGGAGCAGTTGCAGGTCTGGGGGGACCGGGCGGGCGTCCCGGTGCTGACTGCCGCGCAAGGGTCAGACCCCGCCAGCCTTGCGTTTGATGCGATGGGGCAGGCGCAGCGTGACGGCGCGGATTTGCTGCTGATCGACACGGCAGGCCGCCTGCAAAACCGCGGCGACCTGATGGAGGAGTTGGCAAAGATCGTCCGCGTCATCCGCAAGAAAGACCCCTCTGCACCGCACAACACGCTGTTGGTGCTGGACGCGACAACCGGGCAGAACGCGCTGAATCAGGTGAAGGTGTTTCAGGACATCTCGGATGTGTCCGGTCTGGTGATGACCAAGCTGGATGGCACTGCCAAGGGTGGCGTGTTGGTGGCGCTGGCCGACAGGTTCGGCCTGCCGATCCACGCCATTGGCGTCGGTGAACAGATCGACGATCTGCAGCCCTTTGACCCACAGGAATTTGCCGATGCGTTGATCGGGCTAGAGCCTTCGTGAGCGCCGCAGGGCGGTTGCGTCCATGATTGAATGGCTCGCTCAGATCGAAGGCACAGAAGCAGGGCATCAGCTTGCCCTTTATCTGGCGTTGATGGCGGCGTTCTTGCATGCCGTGTTTGGCGCACTGCAAAAAGGGCGGTTTGATCCCTGGATGACGCGGGGGGCAATTGATTTCTCCTATGGCATGATGGCAGCGCCGTTTGCGCTGTTCGTGGTGCCGTGGCCCGAGCCGCACATGTGGCCGATCTTTGCCGGTGCTTTTGTCATCCACGTCTTTTACAAGCTGTTGCAGGCGTGGGCCTATACCAAGGGGGCCTATACGGTCGTCTACCCGGTGGTGCGGGGCACGGGGCCGCTGTTCACGGTGATAGGCGCGTATGTCATATTTGGCGAAAGTTTTACAGCCTTGCAGTGGCTGGGCGTTGCCGTGCTGATGTCGGGCATCTTCGGGCTGGCTGTTTATAACATGGTGTTCCTGGTGTCCGAACGGGACACGTTGCACGTCGCGCTGGCGCTTGCGGTGATGACGGGCCTGTTTGTGGCGCTTTATACGACGTTCGACGCTTACGGCATCCGCGCCACCGAAAACCCGTTCACGTTTTTGGCGTGGTTTTTCATGATCGATGGCGTGGTGATGCCGATCATCGCCGCACATCGCTGGACGTACATGGCAGATCGGCCCGCGCTTGGGCCTTTGATGACGCGCGGTGTGGCCGGTGGGTTCATCGCATTCTTCAGTTTTGGCGCAATCATGTTGGCCACCCGTCTGGACAAGGTAGGCGAGGCGGCGGTATTGCGCGAAACCTCGACCGTGTTTGCCGCCTTGATCGGGTGGCTGGTGCTGAAAGAGACCGTGGGCCCGCGCCGGATCGCGTTGATGGCCTTGATTGCCGCAGGCGCTGTGATAGTTGAGTTTGGCGGATAAAGGATAAAGAATGACCGAAAATCGCGAGATCAACCCGTTTTTGAAATCGGCGCTGGAATTCGGCCCGGTGCTGCTCTTCTTCATCGCATATCTGCGGTTCAAAGATCAGATTTTCACCATCGACGGGACCGACTATAGCGGCTTTATCCTGGTCACGGCGGCCTTCGTGCCCTTGTTGATCGCATCGACGGGGGTTTTGTGGGCGCTGACCGGCAAGCTTAGCCGGATGCAGGTCGCGACCGTCATTCTGGTGACAGTGTTTGGCGGGCTTTCGGTCTGGCTGAACGACGAGCGGTTTTTCAAGATGAAACCAACGGCGATTTACCTGCTGTTTGGCGGTCTGCTGGCGATCGGGCTGGTGCGGGGGCAATCGTATCTCAAGTTCGTCATGGAAGAGGTCATGCCCCTGCAAGACGCGGGCTGGATGATCCTGACAAAACGGCTGATGATCTGCTTTTTCGGACTGGCCATCGCGAACGAGGTCATCTGGCGGTTCGCCAGCACCGAAACATGGGTCTATTTCAAGACCTTTGGGCTGACCGCGGCGGTTTTCGTATTCTTCATGGCGCAAGGTAAATTGTTTCAGGCTTACGGCCTTGAGAAACCCAGCACTGAGAAGAAATAGCGCCTGCGCCGCCTGCGGGCTGAATTTGCCCGTTCCGGTGCTATGAGCGTTTGAAAAGCGTCGTCTGCGCGGCCTTATCCGTCCGGAAATCCGCGCGCTTTTCTGCGTATAGGGCGCGCCCCGCCTGCACACCGGGGCGGGCTGCCATGGTCTCTAGCCAGCGGGCCATGTGGGGCTTGTCGTCCAGGGTCTGCTGCTGGCCTTCCCATAATGACGCCCACCCCCAGATCGCGAAATCCGCTATGGTGATCACGCTGCCGGCGACGAACGGCTTGTCTGCCAACTGTCGGTCCAGCACACCGTATAGCCGCGCGGTTTCACTGCGGTAGCGGTCTTTGGCATAGGGGATATCGTTGGGCGGATCCATGTGGGGCGCGTATTTCAGGAAGTGATGCGCCTGTCCGGCCATCGGGCCAAGCCCGCCTATCTGCCACATCAGCCACTGATCCACGATGATCCGCTCGCGCTCTGTGCGGCCCCCGAACAGGCCGGTCTTACGCGCCAGATACTGCAGGATCGCCCCGGATTCAAAGATCGAAATCGGCGCGCCATCGGGGCCTTCGGGATCAACGATGGCCGGCATCCGGTTGTTTGGCGAAATCTCCAGAAACGCGGGTGCGAATTGGTCGCCAGCCCCGATATCGATCAGGTGGGTGGTGTAGGGCAGGGCCATTTCCTCAAGCGCGATCGACACTTTCCAGCCGTTGGGCGTGGGCCAGTAATAAAGATCAATCGGTGCGGTCATGGCGGGGTTCCTTTGCCAGTGTCAGCACGCATGATGCGGGTTTTGCCCGCACCCGCAAGTGAAAGCCGCGCAGACCAGCCATGGCGGGCGACGAAATCAGCGCGCCCCGAACACCGTCCCTGTTGACGGCATCGGCGCTTCGGCGTAGCACATGAGCCGTGGCGATTTGTTACCGGATTGCGGGCCACAGGCAGGGCAACTTGCCAAATTCCGCTAAAAGGTCAGGATGAAAGCCTCCTTTCGCTTGACCGCGTCTGGGGTTTTTTTGTGTCCGATGTCGCATCGGGTCTGGAAGGAATGGAAGATGAGCAACGATTGGAAACCGCGCACAAAGGCGGTGCATACCGGCAGCCGCCGCAGCCAATATAACGAGCTGTCAGAGGCGATGTTCTTAACCCAGGGCTTTGTCTATGACAGCGCCGAACAGGCCGAGGCGCGGTTCGAGACGCTGGGGCACGATGAATTTATCTATGCCCGCTATGGCAACCCGACCGTGCGCATGTTCGAGGATCGCATCGCCGGGCTGCTGGGATACGAGGATTGTTTTGCCTGTACGTCGGGCATGGCGGCGGTCAGTGGGGCGCTGACGGCATTGCTGAAAGCAGGTGATCATGTGGTCGCAGCCCGCGCGCTGTTCGGATCGTGTCTGTATGTGCTTGAAGACGTCTTGATGCGCTTTGGCGTTGACGTGACGCTGATTGACGGCACGGACAATGCCGCGTGGGATGCCACCATTCGCCCCGACACCCGGCTGGTGTTTTTCGAAAGCATATCCAACCCCACGCTGGAAGTGGTCGACATGCGCCATGTCGTTGCAAAAGCCCACGCAGTCGGCGCACTGGTGCTGGCGGACGATGCCATGGCGACGCCGGTGTTTTCCTATGCCCGTGCGTGTGGTGCGGACATCGCCATTGTGTCCACGACCAAGCATGTGGACGGGCAGGGGCGTCTGTTGGGCGGAGCCATCTGCGGGTCAAAGGACCTGATCCGCGGCCCGATTGAGGCGTACATGAAGCACACCGGCGGCGCGATGAACCCGTTCACCGCCTGGACGCACCTGAAGGCGCTTGAAACGATTGATCTGCGCGTGCGCGCACAGGCGGACACGGCCCTGCGGCTGGCCGAGGCGCTGGACGGGCATCCGAACCTGTCGGCTTTGCGCTTTCCGACTCACAGCGCGCACCCGCAGCATGCGCTGGCGCTGTCGCAGGCCCCGTCGGGCGGAACTGTGTTGGCGATCGAGGTCAAAGGTGGCAAGGCGGCCTGTTTCAAGTTCCTGAACGCCTTGCAGATTTTCACGATCTCGAACAATTTCGCCGATGCCAAATCCATCGCGACACATCCCGCCACCACCACGCACCAGCGGCTGCCGCAGGATCAAAAGGATGCATTGGGCATCTCGGACGGATTGGTGCGTTTGTCTGCGGGGCTGGAAGATGTTGATGATCTGGTCGCGGATCTGCTGCAGGCGCTTGAGCACGCTGGCTGATCAGGTCGGATGACCGGGTTTTGACGTCCTGTCAGTTAATTCGCCGGAACAATGGAAAAGACCGGTAAATCAGACTATATTAGGTCCAGATTACCAAGGGGATTGAACATGAATGTCGTCACACCTGTGAACGTCACACCTGACCGCGACGCCGCTGTTGCTGCATTGGACACGTTGCGCGCTTGGGCGCGGGATGCGGGTTCCGACGATCTGGACGCCCTTGACCCGTCGTTGGCGCGTCTGTTGCGCAATGTCGATGACTATCCCGATTTTAGCACCGTCTACCCGTCGGACTTCGCAGTCGGTGACAATTACAAGGCGACGCTGCCTGACCTGCAAAACGGCCCCTCCAGCTTGATAAAAGGGGCCAAGCGGCAGATCCAGCACGTCGGAATATCGAATTTCCGTCTGCCCTTGCGCTTTCACACCCGCGACGATGGCGATCTGACGCTGGAAACGTCGGTGACCGGATCGGTCAGCCTTGAGGCCGACAAGAAAGGCATCAACATGTCGCGCATCATGCGCAGTTTCTACAAGCATGGTAACGAAACCTTCAGCTTCGAGGTGATGGAAGCGGCGCTGGACGACTACAAATCCGATCTCGACAGCTATGACGCGCGCATTCAGATGCGGTTTTCATTTCCGATGCGGATCGAAAGTCTGCGCTCCGGCCTGTCGGGGTATCAATATTACGACATTGCGCTGGAATTGGTCGACGTGGGCGGGGCGCGCAAGAAGATCATGCATCTTGACTATGTCTATTCATCGACCTGTCCCTGTTCGCTTGAATTGTCCGAACATGCCCGTGCCACGCGCGGACAGTTGGCGACACCGCATTCGCAACGCTCTGTCGCGCGGATATCGGTTGATGTGGATTGCACCAAAGACTGCCTGTGGTTCGAAGACCTGATCGAAGCCGCGCGTCGTGCCGTGCCTACGGAAACGCAGGTGATGGTCAAGCGCGAGGATGAGCAGGCCTTTGCCGAATTGAACGCCGCGCACCCAATCTTTGTCGAAGACGCAGCGCGGCTGTTTTGCGAGCAACTGCAGGCCGACGAGCGGATCCGCGATTTTCGCGTCATCGCCAGCCATCATGAAAGCCTGCACAGCCATGATGCAATCAGCATCCTGACCGAAGGCGACACGTTTGCAGCCCAAAGCATCGACCCCAAGCTGTTCAAAACGCTGTTTCACATCGGCTGAACCCGGCCAGCCCGATCAGTTGGTGTTATTTGAACGCCGCACCTAAAACGGTGCGGCGTTTTAGGTGCCATGACCGCCGGGCAATCGCGCCTTGATCGCACAGCACGTACTGCCATCTCTGTTTTCCGATCCGCCAATCCTTGACACCGGCCCGTCGCCACGCCAACGCTTCGCCGCATGTTGGACATGCGCCCCATTGGATATGTAATCGGCCTTTTGGTCACGGTGCTGGGCATCGCAATGGTGGTGCCCATGCTTATGGACATCGCCGAAGGGCGCGGACACTGGCCGGTGTTTGTCGAAGCGGGGCTGATCACCATGCTGGGGGGCAGCATGATCGCGCTGGCCTGTGCCAATGGGGTCAAGCAGGGGCTGACGATCCAACAGACGTTCTTGCTGACGACGGGTGTGTGGCTGATGCTGCCGCTGTTTGGCGCGTTGCCCTTCATGCTGGGGGCCACCGAGGCGCGGTTCGTCGACGCCGTGTTCGAGGCGATGTCGGGCATGACCACAACCGGGGCCACCGTGCTGACGGGCCTTGATGATCTGCCCAAGGGCCTGTTGCTGTGGCGCGGTATCCTGCAATGGCTGGGCGGCATCGGCATTATCGTTGTGGCCATGGTATTTCTGCCCGAATTGCGGGTCGGCGGCATGCAGATCTTCAAGTCCGAGGCCTTTGACACCTTTGGCAAGATCCTGCCGCGTGCCGGTCAGATCGCCAGCCAGATTTCGGTGATTTACGTTTGGCTGACATTTGCCTGCGCGCTGACCTATCTGGCTTTAGGAATGAATGTTTTTGACGCGACCGTACATGCCCTGACCACAGTATCCACAGGGGGTTTCTCGAATTACGATGCATCTTTCGGGACATTTTCGGGGAATACCGAATATGCCGCGTCTATCTTCATGTTTTTGGCGGCCCTTCCATTCGTGCGCTACGTGCAGTTGCTGAACGGTAATCCGATGGCGCTGCATCGTGACCCGCAAGTGCGCGGATTTCTGGTGACGATCCTGATTTTGGTGGTGGCCGTGTTTGTCTCGATACAGGCAATTTTTCCACACCATTGGGAACAGTCGCTGCGCGAGGCGCTTTTCAATATCATCTCCATCATCTCTGGCACCGGGTATGCGTCCGTCGACTATATGACCTGGGGGCCGTTTCCCGTGGCGCTGTTTTTCTTTACCGGGCTGATCGGGGGCTGTGCGGGGTCTACCGCCTGTTCGATCAAGATATTCCGCTATCAGCTGCTGTTTGCATCGATCCGTGCGCAGTTGCAGCGTATTCGGTCGCCGCACGGCATTTTCACGGCACGTTATGACGGCAGGCCGATCAGCAGTGACGTCATGATCTCGGTGATGTCGTTCTTCATGTTCTTCACCCTGACGCTGGGACTGGTGGCTGTGGCACTCAGCATGACGGGGCTTGATTTCGTCACCTCGGTGTCGGGGGCCGGGGCGGCGCTGGCGAATATCGGCCCAGGACTGGGCGATATCATCGGCCCGTCGGGCAATTTCAGCACGCTGAACGACACGGCCAAATGGATTCTCACCGCCGCGATGTTGATCGGGCGGCTGGAACTGATGGCGGTCTACGTTATCCTGACATTCAAATTCTGGAGAGCATGATGTCGCACGCGCAAACCCGGCCCTTGGGGGCCCAAATCTCTCACATGCTGAAATCGCGCGGGGTGGAGGTGATCTTTGGCATTCCCGGCGTGCATAATCAGGAAATGTACCGCGGCATCGAAGAGGCTGGTCTGACGCATATCCTGGCGCGTCACGAACAGGGCGCGGGGTTCATGGCTGATGGCTATGCGCGCGCCACGGGCAAGCCTGGGGTGGCCTATGTGATTACCGGTCCGGGGTTGTGCAATACCATGACGCCGATGGGGCAGGCCTATAGCGACAGCGTGCCGCTGTTGGTGCTGTCATCTTGTTTGGATGAAACCTCTGCGAAACGGGGCCAACTGCACCAGATGAAAGACCAGCGCGCAGCGGCGGGAACCGTCTGCGACTGGTCCGAAGAGGCGCG
>JBFGFW010000085.1:0-8121 GCA_041579395.1 Sulfitobacter sp. | reverse complement strand
GGCCGCCCACGAGGCCATTTTGCGCGGCCGGCGCGTCTTGATGATTGATCAGGAAGGGCCGCAAAGTCTGGGCGGCCAGGCCTATTGGTCACTTGGTGGCTTGTTCATGGTCGATACCCCCGAACAGCGCCGACTTGGCATTCGCGACAGTGCCGAATTGGCGCTGAGCGACTGGATGGGATCGGCGCAATTCGACCGGCCCGAGGATGCGAACCCACGCGCCTTTGCCGAGCGTTTTATCGACTGGGCAGCGGGCGACATGCGCGGCTGGCTGCACGAGCTGGGGATGCGGTGGTTTCCGGTTGTCGGTTGGGCTGAGCGGGGCGGCGCATTGGCGCAGGGGCATGGCAACTCGGTACCGCGGTTTCACATCACTTGGGGCACTGGCACCGGCGTCGTCGCGCCCTTTGCGCAGTTGATGCAGGACCATGCACTTTCCGGAAACCTGCGATTTGCGTTCCGGCACCGTGTGACGGCGCTTGAAAGCCAGAACGGGACGGTAACCGGCGTGTCGGGGGATGTCCTCAAGGACAGCACCGCGCCACGCGGCGAAAGCACAGTTCGGTCGATTGTCGGTGCGTTTCAACTCCAGGCCGAAGCGGTTATTCTGACGACGGGCGGGATTGGGGCGAACCACGTTCTGGTGCGCAAGCATTGGCCCACGGCCCGCCTTGGCCATCCCCCGAAACGAATGATTTCGGGAGTGCCGGATTACGTGGACGGTTTGATGCACGGGATCGCGGCCAAGGCGGGGGCCGGCCTGATTAACGAAGACCGCATGTGGCATTACTGCGAAGGCATCGAAAATTGGCATCCGATCTGGCCCAATCACGGGATTCGTGTGCTGCCGGGGCCATCCTCGATCTGGCTGGATGCCAAGGGTGACCGAATGGAGGCACCATGCATGCCGGGCTTTGACACGCTGTCGACGCTCAAGCGGATCTTGCAGGCGGGCGATCACAGCTGGTTTGTTCTGACCCAAAAGATCATCGAAAAGGAGTTTGCCCTATCGGGATCAGAGCAAAACCCCGATCTGACCGGTGGCAGTTGGCGCGAGGTGCTCAAGGCCCGGCTGGGCAAGGGTGCCACCCCAGCAGTTGAAGCGTTCAAGGAAAAAGGCGCTGATTTCGTGGTGGCGGATGATCTGGACCAGTTGGTTTCCGGCATGAACAAGCTGGCCCCGGATCAACCGCTTGATCCCGCCCATCTGCGCCGCCAGATTGCTGCCCGCGATGGGCAGTTGGCAAACGGCTTTTCCAAGGATGCGCAGATTACCGCCATCCGGGGCGCACGGGCCTATCGGGGCGACAAGCTGATCCGCACGGCAAAGCCGCACGCAATCCTGGACCCGGCAAACGGCCCGCTTATCGCCGTGCGCCTGAACATTCTGACCCGCAAAAGCCTTGGCGGGCTGCATACCGATTTGCAGGGAAGAGTTCTGACGCCGCAGGGCGATGTGATGCCCGGCCTGTTCGCGGCGGGCGAGGTAAGCGGCTTTGGCGGCGGCGGCTATCACGGCTATAACGCGCTTGAGGGGACGTTTTTGGGCGGTTGCCTATTCTCGGGGCGCATTGCAGGACGGCACGCATGACCGAACCATCAGATGCCGCTGCGCGCCGTGCCATCACGCCGGTGATCTGCTATCCCAATGACACCCTGCCGCAGCCCGACATGCGTCTTTACGACCGCGCCCGCGCCACCCTTACCAAGGTGTCAGAAGTGATTGTGCCGCCGCGCGAGGCGCAGTGTTTTACCGTGCCTGCCGGGCATTTCTTTCGCATTGTATCGGTCGAGGGCTCGCAGGTTGGCGACCTGAACTTGTGGGCGCGCGACGATCTGACCGAACGTTTCTACTCTGGCAAGACCCGTGCGCTGCATGGGACACATATTACCACCGGCCAGCGCATGTGGTCCAGCTTTCCGCACCTGCGGCCCCTGGCCACGATCACCCACGATACGTTGGCCTGGTATGGCAAGGACGCTTTTGGCGGGTCTGTGCATGATGTCATCGGGACGCGCTGCGACCCCTATACCCATAACTTGCTGGTGGGGGGACAGTATCATCACTGCTGTCATTCCAATCTGACCCGCGCCTTGGCGGATCAATTGGGGGTCCCGCTGTATCAGGCCGAACCGCATGTGCATGATGTGTTGAATGTTTTTATGTGTACCGGGTTTACCCGCGACACGGGCCAGTATTTCATGAAAGCGAGCCCGGTACGTCCCGGCGATTACCTGGAATTTTTTGCCGAGGTCAATCTGCTGGGCGCTCTCAGCGCCTGTCCGGGGGGCGATTGTTCGTCGCAACATTCCTCGGATGCTGCAGCCTGTCACCCGTTGCTTGTGGAAATTTATGCACCTGATCCGGCGTCGCTTGAAGGCTGGCAGGTACCGGCACGCAACGGATACGACCGCAGCCACGGTCGGTGATCCGTCAGGCGAAAGCCGCCTCAAGCGCGATTTCAACCATATCACCGAACGACCGTTCGCGGTCTTCCGCGGGCAGGGCATCGCCAGTCTGCAAATGGTCGCTCACTGTCAGGATCGCCAAGGCGCGCCGCTTGTGCCGGGCGGCCAGCGCATAAAGTTCGGCCGCTTCCATTTCCACGCCCAAAATACCGTGGCGTGTCATTTGTTCATCCAGATCAGGACGCTCCGAATAGAATACATCGGACGAATAGATGCCACCAACATGGGTCTTCGTGCCTTTGGCTTCGGCGGCGGCAACGGCTGCGCGCAGCAAAGACCAATCGGCGCAGGGGGCGTAATTCATTTCCCTGAAAATCGCGGACGACGGTGACGTAATCGTTGTGGCCGTCATGGCAATGATCACATCACGAATACCCACGTGCGGTTGCATACCGCCACACGACCCGATCCGAATAAGCGTCTGCGCGCCGTATTCCGACATCAGTTCATTCGCGTAAATCGACAGCGATGGCATTCCCATGCCTGACCCCTGAATGGTCACCGGGTGACCCCGCCAAGTTCCGGTAAAACCCAGCATGCCGCGGACTTCATTCACCAACACGGCATCGTCAAGGAACGTTTCAGCTGCCCATTTCGCGCGATAAGGGTCGCCCGGCATCAATACGGTTTCCGCGATTTCGCCCGGCTTAGCGCCAATATGTATTGTCATAGACCGATCATTACCGTCGTATAAAAATAGTATTACGGAAAAAAGCCACTGCCTAAACAGCAAGCTTTTTTCCAGTTTTGGTTCTGCCTAGATCAACAGATCGTCCGGGGACGTTCCTTCGGACATAAGTTCGCGGTACCAGTTGGGTTGGCGACCTTTTCCGGTCCAGGTTTGTGTCTTGTCAGCGGGGTTTGCGAATTTTGCCGCTGCCCTGCTTGGCTTTGTCTTCTTGGCCGCAGCACCGCTGGAAACCTCATCCAGCGAAAATCCGAATTGAGCGGCGGCTTTTTCGGCAGCTTTGCGCGCCTCAACCCGATCTCTCTCATAAGCTGATTTGATGGCGGATTTTACATCCTCCAATAGACCTTCCAACTCTTTGTGGCTCATATTTTCTAGATCAATTTTCATTTTGCTTATTCCTTCCCCGAAAAGCGTATCTTTTGTTTACTTCAAAAGATTGCTTTTAAAAAGAGAACAAATGATTAAGCTCTATTTATTCAGCAGCTACCGTTTCCGGATCGGCAAGGGTCACGATATCTTGCATGATCGTATTCAATTCAAAGTCTTTCGGCGTATAAACCCGCGCAACACCCATAGCGAGAAGTCGCTTTGCATCATCGTCGGGAATGATTCCTCCGACTATTACGGGTATGTGCCCAATACCCGCCTTCCGCATTTGCGAAATAAGGTCTTCTACCAGCGGAATATGCGACCCTGAAAGAATGGAAAGTCCAACAACGTGGTGTTCCCCCGTAGCGGCAGCGGCGACGATTTCGGAAGGTGTCAGGCGTATTCCCTCATAGGTGATATCCATGCCGCAATCGCGTGCGCGTACGGCGATTTGTTCGGCACCATTTGAATGGCCATCAAGGCCCGGCTTGCCCACCAGAAAACTAAGCCGCCGGCCAAGGCGTGTGCTGACCACGTCAACGGCGCCGCGCAGATCGTCCAATCCTTCGGTCTTGTTCGACCGTCCTGCAGAGACACCCGTCGGCCCACGGTATTCGCCATATACGGCGCGCATTTGTGCAGCCCATTCGCCGGTTGTCACGCCGGCCTTTGCGGCGGCAATCGACGGCTCCATCACATTGCTGCCCGCGGCAGCTGCGGCGCGCAGATCGGCCAGCGCCTTGTCCACCGCGCCTTGATCACGGGCGTCGCGCCAGGCATTCAAACGGCCAATTTGTTCGGCCTCGACAGCCGGGTCCACGACCATGATTCCGCCGTCCCCGGTCATCAGCGGCGATGGTTCGCCCTGCTGCCACTTGTTCACCCCGACGACGATGGTTTCGCCCGCTTCGATCCGGCCCAGACGGTCGGCATTGCTTTCGACCAGTCGCGATTTCATGTAATCAATCGCCGAAATGGCACCGCCCATGTCATCCAGATTGGCCAATTCCGCGCGTGCGCCAGTTTTCAACGCCTCGACCTTGGCATCGACGGCGGGGTTCCCGTCAAACAAATCGTCGAATTCCAACAGGTCTGTTTCATAGGCCATGATCTGCTGCATCCGCATCGACCATTGCTGATCCCAGGGGCGCGGCAGGCCCAAGGCTTCGTTCCAGGCGGGCAATTGAACGGCGCGGGCACGGGCGTTCTTTGACAAGGTCACAGCCAGCATTTCGATCAGAATGCGGTAGACGTTGTTTTCCGGCTGCTGCTCCGTCAGACCCAGCGAATTGACTTGCACCCCATACCGGAAACGGCGGTATTTAGGATCTTGTACGCCATACCGTTCAAGGCAGATTTCATCCCACAAATCCCCAAAAGCGCGCATCTTGCACATCTCGGTGACGAAACGGATCCCGGCGTTTACGAAAAACGAAATGCGACCCACGAGTGTCGGAAAGTCCTTTTCGGGAACGCGGGGGCGCAATTCATCCAAAACGGCGGTCGCGGTGGCCAAAGCAAAGGCCAGTTCTTGTTCTGGCGTGGCACCCGCTTCTTGCAGGTGATAGGAACACACATTCATCGGGTTCCATTTCGGCACGTTGGTATAGCAATATTCGGCAACGTCCGCGATCATCTTCAGGCTGGGCGCAGGTGGACAAATATAGGTGCCGCGCGACAGATATTCCTTGATCAGATCGTTTTGTACAGTGCCTTGCAGGGCGGACACGTCGGCCCCCTGTTCTTCGGCCACGGCAATATACAGGGCCAGCAACCAAGGGGCCGTCGCATTGATCGTCATGGACGTATTCATCTGCTCAAGCGGGATATCGCGAAACAGCATCCGCATGTCACCCAGATGGCCGACCGGCACGCCAACCTTGCCGACCTCGCCGCGTGACAGGACGTGATCGCTGTCATAGCCGGTCTGCGTTGGCAGATCAAAGGCCACCGATAGCCCGGTCTGCCCTTTTAGCAGGTTCGCACGGTAAAGCGCATTTGACGCTTCCGCAGTCGAATGTCCTGCATAGGTGCGGATCAGCCAAGGGCGGTCTTTTTGCGGATGCGACATGGGGTGGCCTCTCGTGAATCGGGTGGGTAATAATCTTGCGTCCAGAACCTGATACTTGAAACTTTCAGGCAGTGTCAATTCGCTGCATTGCGGCATTGTCGCCAAACCGACCCGAATGGTCAAGATTGCCGGGCTGCGGCCGACAATCGGGTTGTTCCCATCGCGATGCCCCACCGTTAAAGTGGTTTGCGAGACACATTCGCAAGGTATGCGCGGGGATCTGACCCGGAAACAGCAGCGCGTGATTGCCGTAGGCCGCCGGGCCTGTAAGGGTTCGCCCATGACGCAGACGGTTGAACTTCCTCTTTGGCTTTTTGTGGTGATCGTGCTTTTCGCGGCCGTCACTGCGCTTAGCCATTTTCTGCTGCCTTCGGTGCGTTGGTATTTCCGGCGGCGTTTGGAAAAGGCGGTCGAACGGTTGAACACCCGTCTGACCCGGCCAATTGAACCGTTCAAGCTGGCGCGGCGTCACGACATGATCCAGCGGTTGATTTACGATCCGCAAGTGAACCAAGCCATAGCCGATCATGCCAAAGCAGAAGCGATCCCCGAAAACGTCGCCTTTCAGCAGGCCCGCCGCTATGCCCGCGAGATCGTACCGAGTTTCAGCGCTTTTACCTATTTCAGTTTTGGCATCCGCCTGGCCAAGTTTCTGGCGAACGCACTTTATGATGTGCGCACCGGGAAAAACAATGCGACCACGATCAGGTCAATCCCCGGCGACGCCACAGTCATCTTTGTGATGAACCACCGCAGCAACATGGACTATATGCTGGTCACCTATCTGGCAGGCGAGGCGTCGGCCCTAAGCTATGCAGTGGGAGAATGGGCGCGGGTCTGGCCCCTCAGTCTTTTAATCAAGTCATTGGGCGCGTTCTTCATCCGGCGCAAATCGCGCGGTGCTTTGTACCGCAAGGTTTTGGCCCGATACGTTCAGATGGCAACCGAAGGGGGCGTCACTCAGGCCATCTTCCCCGAGGGCGGTCTAAGTCTGGATGGCAAGCTGATGCCGCCAAAGATGGGCCTTTTGGGGTATGTGGTCGACGCAGACCTGACAAATCGCGATGTTGTCTTTGTGCCGGTGGCCATTAATTATGACCGCGTTCTGGAAGATCGGGTGCTGATCGCCGCAGATCAGGCGGGCACCCGCAGGTTCAAAGCGCGGATTTCTGTCATTCTGATTTTCATTCTGCGCAAGACCTGGCTGCGAATCCGCGGGCGGTTCCTGCGTTTTGGCGTTGCGGGCGTTGTCTTTGGCGAACCCGTTCACCTAAGCCATTACGGTGTCAAACCTGATGTCGATGCACTGGCGCAGGATTTGATGCGGCGGATTGGGCATGAGATGCCGTTGCTGTTTGTCCCGCTGATGGCACGCGTCATGCAATCGGCCAAAGGGCCGTTGGACCCTGAAGCGCTTGACGCGATGGTGCGGCAGATGATGAACCAAGCCCAGGCCGAGACAACCATCCAGCATGACGCATTCGCAACGGCGGTCGCGTCCGCGCGTGACCATCTGCTGCAACGGGGCATGATCCAGTTGGTCGACGGCGGTTATGTCGCCAAGCCGGAAGAAGCCGCGACGCTTGCATTCTATGCGAATTCGATCGCGCACTTCTTTGAAGAACAGCAAAAACCTGGCTAATTGCTGCGTCTGCAAAGTCATAAAATTACAAATTCAGGCCAATTCCTGTTGCATTATTGCGTTTGGAGCCATATCCCACCTTTAGACGCCGCGATTCTGCACTGCGGCACAAACCTATTCTAACTGTGGAGACCGACATGGCCCTGGACACAAACATCGCTCAGTACGATGCACCCGAAAAGGATCTGTATGAAGTGGGTGAAATGCCTCCTATGGGGTATGTCCCAAAGCAGATGTACGCGTGGGCGATTCGGCGCGAACGGCATGGCAATCCTAACACGGCAATGATCGAAGAGGTCGTCGATGTGCCGGTGCTCGACAGCAACGAAGTGCTGGTTCTGGTGATGGCGGCGGGCGTCAACTATAACGGCGTGTGGGCTGCCTTGGGCAAACCTATCAGCCCCTTTGACGGTCATAAACAGCCGTTTCACATTGCCGGATCGGACGCATCGGGCATTGTCTGGGCCGTCGGTGACAAGGTGAAGCGTTGGAAAGTTGGCGACGAAGTCGTGATCCACTGCAACCAGGATGACGGCGACGACGAGGAATGCAACGGTGGCGATCCGATGTATTCGCCCAGCCAGCGCATCTGGGGCTACGAAACGCCGGATGGATCGTTTGCGCAATTCACCAATGTACAAGCGCAGCAGTTGATGCCCCGGCCCAAGCACCTGACGTGGGAAGAATCCGCCTGCTATACGCTGACCCTCGCAACGGCCTATCGGATGCTGTTTGGCCACGAACCGCACGATTTGAAACCCGGTCAGAACGTTCTGGTCTGGGGCGCGTCGGGCGGTCTGGGCAGCTATGCGATCCAGCTCATCAACGCCGCGGGCGGCAACGCCATCGGCATCATCTCGGACGAGGACAAGCGCCAGT
>JBFGFW010000084.1:0-8122 GCA_041579395.1 Sulfitobacter sp. | reverse complement strand
TCGATCAGCGCGGTGATCGACGGGTCCGGTGCAATCACGTCCGAAAAGATCGGGATCAGCTTGTGGCGGAACCCCATCATGCGGCCGTTTTGAACGTCCAGATCGACACGGCTGACAAATTTGCCGTTGGAGCCAGAGGCGACGATGATCGTCTCGCCAACCAGCACCGGTTCGGGCAGCGCGTCATGGGTGTGGCCCGACAGGATCACGTCGATGCCGGTGACGATGCCCGCCATTTGCTTGTCCACGTCAAATCCGTTGTGGCTAAGACAGACAACCAGATCGGCCCCTTGGGCGCGCACTTCGTCAACCATTTCCTGCATCCGCTCGTCACGGATACCAAAGGAGTATTCGGGGAACATCCAACCGGGGTTTGCAATCGGCATATAGGGGAACGCCTGCCCGATCACGGCGACCTTGACGCCGCCCGTCTCGAAGAACTTGTAAGGTGGGAACAGCTCGGTCGGCTCGTCCCATTCAGCGTCGAAAATGTTCTGACCAAGTGCGGCAAAGGGCAGGCCTTCGACAATTTCGTTCACCCGGTCCGACCCCAGCGTAAATTCCCAGTGGAAGGTCATCGCATCGGGTTTCAGCGCGTTCATCACGTTGACCATGTCCTGACCTTGGGTCTGATAACACGTATAGCTGCCGTGCCAGGTATCGCCGCCATCCAGCAGCAGCGCGTCGGGCCGGTCCGCGCGAATTTGGTTGATCACGGTCGAGACGCGGTCCAGCCCGCCCATCTTGCCGTAGCCCTGTGCAAGTGCCGTGAAATCATCGTAGGTCAGCGCATAGGCGGACGCACTTCCGTCATCTATGCCATACAACTTGCGGAAATCCGCGCCCGTGACATGCGGCACCGCACCCTTGTTGTCGCCCATGCCGATATTGACCGACGGTTCGCGGAAATAGATCGGTTTTAGCTGTGCGTGAATGTCGGTGATGTGGATCAGGCTGACATTGCCGAAGGTGTCGAATTCCAACAGTTTGTCTTGGGTCAGCGCCTGCTGAGCGGCTAGTTTGCCCCAGTTGCCAAAGGAAGACGCCCCATAAAGCGCCGTCGCCGCCATGCTGGCCTGAAGAAAATCACGACGAGAAATCATGCTGCGTGCCCTCTATTGCGCCTATACATGCGCATGTTTGAATGGATTAGAAGCGCAAAACCCCGCCTCGCGTCTGCAAGGCGGGGTTTCACGCGTTTAGTTGCGGACCGACGGGCCTTCGACGGACAGGCCGTTGCCGCGTGAACCGACATACATTTCCAGTGCCACGAATTCGGGGCTACCGGGCGCGAAAGTTTCGGCGCGTGTGTCGCGGATACAGCCCTTGAAACGATCCTGAACAGCGTTCAGTTTGGCGTTCTTCAGACGGTAAGTCGGGAAACCGTTGATCTGGCCCTGGCTCAGGTGATCAGCGCGGATCATGTTGCCATAGTTATCTTCATGGCAGTTCGCGCAGGACAGTTCCAACTGGCCAAACCGGGTATAATAGATTTCCTTGCCCTGTTCCCACGTGGATTGCGCGGGACCGTCGATCGCGATGTTCACAGGGTTGCCACGGGCCACGGACGCCAGCAAAGCCGTCATGTTAACCATGTTGCCGCCAGTATAGTCCCACTTTTCGGCACCCATGCGGGTTTCCCGGCAATCGTTGATCTGCATTTCCAACGTGCGCACTTCACCCGCCGCCTCGTTGAACTTTGGATAAACCGGGCGCACATCCGCCATCTCGGCCGAGGCACCGTGGCAATCCGCACAGGACTTGCCTTCGGACCCGTCCACCTTGTTCCAGTCTTCCTCGCCGGATTCGACAAAGATCATGCCGGGATTGTCAAAGTCATCCATTTCCATCGCGCGGGTCTCCACGCCCCGGAACAACCACCCCGACATCACTTCGTCCATCACATCGGCCACATGTGCCGGTGCGGCCGTGCGCGTGACGATCTCGATGTCACCGTTGATCACCAGATTGTCGTCTGCCGGTTCAGCCATCGCGCCGGATGCCACGAAACCCGCCATCATGCAGGCACTTAGCCCCTTAGTGAATTTATTCATTCTTATTCCTCCCCAGAGTGCAGACGATTAACCGATCGCAATGTCTTTGCTGTCTTCATAGACAGAGCCGTCATCGTCATACCAAGTGAACTTGAACGTTCCCGCTTCTGGGACAGTCGCATCAAATTCCAGGTAGGGATTGGTCGAGATCGCGGGCTCGAGCGTGATGTCGACCACGTTCTGACCGTTGAAATCGCAGGTGAATCGGTTGATGATCGACCGCGGAATTGGATTGCCATCGCCATCTTTGCGTTGACCGGATTCCATTTTGTGGCTGATCAGCGTTTTGATCGTGATCGCTTCACCGGCTGCTGCCGATTTTGGTACTTTGACGCGGGGTTTTACACCAGATGCCATGTTCTTGTTTCCTTTGAAGCCTTAGCCGCCGCAGCCGCCGATTGTCACTTTTACTGTGCTGGTTGCTTTCGCAAAGCTGCCATCTGCCAGTTTGGCAATGGCCATGACATCCTGCGTGCCTGCAAGGCGAATGCGCGTGGATGCGTGCTGCGAAGCGGCCAACGGGCCGAATTTGAACGTCGCCACTGCAGGCGTGGGGTTGCCCAACGCCAGCACCATGATCTCGGTCGCGCCGGGGGCGTCGACTTCGATTGGGACAGTATTGCCGTTTTCCGCGATTTCCGGTGCCGTCAGGGTTACCCCCGCGTCCGCCATTTCTGCTCCGCCGGTGAAGGCGGCGATTGCTTCGTCGCCGGTCGTGGCAAATGCCAGCTTTGGCAGGGACAGGGCCGCGAAAGCCCCCGCGCCCATTACGATCGCACTACGTCGTGTGAATTGCATTGTCATACTCCTGAACAATGACCCGTTTGAGGGCTCTTAATCTTTCAGCGTGGCCAGATAGGCCACAACATCTTCTACCTGCTGGGCCGTCAAAAGCGGGCCCAACGTGTCATCGGCGGCTTTGCCGGTATATGCCTTGCCCGGACGGATATATCCGGTGTCTTTATAAAACGACGGCATCATCGTGCCCTCGAACATCATCTTGGCGTTCGCAACGATGCCGCGCAGCTCCGCTTCGGTCCAGCGGCCGCCGGTTCCATCCAGCATCGGGCCGATTTCTCCATGCCAGGGGATATTGGCCAGATCGCTGACCTGGTGACAGGCAACGCAATTGCCCTTCTTCTTGTCGCCGACGATCTTGGCACCTTCGGCAGGGTCACCCGCCACACCGGTCAAGGACATTTCGACAGCGCCGTCCGAATAGGACACGGCGGTTGGTGCAATCTCTGCCGCGCTTGCATATGTGGCAAGGGCCGCAGCTGCCCCAAAGGCGAGTATTGAAGTTTTCATGCGTCCTCCCAAAGACTCTTATTTTTTTCGACATTAGCGGCCGCGCCAAAACGACGCAACTATAAATTCGCTTTTGTGAATTATTAGACGGCCAGAGGCGTCAGTTCTTCTTTTCTTCCAGCTTGCGGGCATGATATTTTTGAAACGGCTCGTCGCCCTGATACCCCTTTTCCACGACCCAATTGAGCATATCGAACGTGGTTGACGGACCAAATGCACCCGGCACCGTTGCCACAGCGGCCTGAGCGGCGGATTGCCCATCTTGCACTGCTTCAGGCAAGAAAACGATGGTCGGCGTGAAAAGCATGCCCCATTTGCGCACCATGTCCTTTTCGGAAAGCGCATCGCCGTCAAAGTCCGTCACTTCGATATCGCCGAACATGTTGATCTGGACGACAAAGAAATGTTCTTTGATGTAGGCGTCGATGTGGGGCAGCGGGAAAACCTCCTCGTGCATCTTCTTGCAATAGATGCAGCCGCGCTGTTCCACGATCAGCATCAGGCGCTTGCCTTCGGCGTTGGCCTCGGCCAGATCCTCGGGCAGGTCCTTGAACGTCTCGCGCATCCACACTTCCTTGTGCAGACCATCATCGCCCAGCGTTGCGGCAACCGCAGATCCGCCAATCACAAGCGACAAAACAGTGAGACAGGTTTTGATCAGTTTCATCGTTCTAACTCCCCTAAATTCAACCGATGGCCCCGAAGACCGGAAAGGTTTCCAGCATCCATTGCGCTATGAAATTCATCGAATTCGTGGCGATCAGCAGTCCAAACACGATGAGCAAAGCGCCCATTATCTTTTCTACCAGACCCAAATGCTGCCGGAACCGCGCCATCCATCGCATGAACGGCCCGATGAACATCGCCGCCAGCACAAATGGCGCGGTCATGCCGATGCCATAGGTCAGCAGCAACATCGCGCCGTTGCTGGCGGTGTCTGCACCGGCTGCCGTGAACAGGATTGCCGCCAGCACCGGACCCACGCAGGGCGTCCAGCCAAAGGCAAAGGCCAGCCCGATGACATAGGCCCCCAGCAGGCTGGTGGAGACGGTGCTGACCGCGTCCGTGCGAAATTGCCGGTAAAGAATGCCGATGCGGATCACCCCCAGAAAATGCAGGCCCATTGCAATGATCAGCGCCGCCGCGATCCAGCGCAGAATGTCGAAATAGTCGCGCACCACTTGCCCGAACGTCGTCGCAGCGGCACCCAGCCCCATAAAGATAGTAATCACGCCCGCAGCAAAGAACAGCGACGCAACCACCGCGCGGCGGCGCACCGACGTGTCAATCGGGCCGTCAGCGGTGATCTGGTTCATGCCAACCCCCGCCAGATAGCTTAGGTAAAACGGCACGATGGGCAGGATACAGGGCGACAGAAAGGACAAAAGTCCTGCAACGGCCGCACCCAGAAACGTAATTTCAAGCATCCGCGCCGCCTTGTCTTGTGCAAATCACATATTCACATTATGTATTATGAAAGTACAGGGTCAATTCGTCATGAAGCTGCGCAGTCTTTTCATCGGTTTATTTGCATCAGTGATGATGGCCACGGCTGTCTGGGCTGAAACTTCGTTGGTGATGGTCGAAGAAAAGGGCTGTATCTGGTGCGCCCGCTGGAATGACCAGATCGCGCCGATTTATCCGAAAACAGCAGTCGGCAAAGCCGCGCCGCTACGCCGGATCGATGTCAATGACGACGCACCCGACGATCTGACCTTTGCCAGAAGTTTGCATTTCACCCCCACATTTGTGCTGATGGTGGACGGTAATGAAATATCCCGCATCGAAGGCTACCCCGGAGAGGACTTTTTTTGGGGTCTGCTGGAAAAGATGATGGCAAATGCAGACCTGTTCCACCCGCCGGGCGGCAGTTGACCTAAAGAGATAAGAAACGAAATTGCGGCGGCCCTGAGCATCAAGGCCGCTGACCAAGTCAAGGAAACAAACCCGTGGGCCTACCAGTTTTCGATAAGAATATGTGCGCGGAAGATCTGGACCGCATGGCAGAAAACGCGATGAAGGCATCGAACTTTCTGAAGGCCATCAGCCATGAGGGCCGCTTGATGATCCTGTGCCATCTGGCATCGGGCGAAAAATCCGTGACCGAGCTTGAGGAATTGCTGTCCGCGCGGCAGGCGGCAGTGTCCCAGCAATTGTCGCGCCTGCGCCTTGAAGGTCTGGTTATCCCCCGGCGCGATGGCAAGACGATCTATTACCGGCTCGCCGATGACCGGCCCAAGCAGATCATGGAAGTGGTCTATGATCTGTTCTGCCGCGCGGACTAATCAAAAATGGACAGCCTTGGCGCATTGCTGCTGGATCGGTTTTCTGAACCGACGCTGATGGCCTTCGCCGGAATGTTCGGTGGCATCCTATTGGGGTTGGCCGCGCGCATGGGGCGGTTCTGCACCTTGGGGGCAATCGAAGACCTTTACTATGGCGCAAGTTCGGTCAGGTTTGCGATGTGGGGGATTGCCCTTGGCGTGGCGATCATTGGCACCTTTGGCCTATCTGCAATCGGCGCGCTGTCGTTATCCGAATCGTTGTACCTGACGATTGCGTGGAACCCATGGGCCAGCATCGTGGGGGGACTGATGTTCGGCTACGGCATGGCGCTGGCCGGCAACTGCGGCTACGGCGCGTTGGCGCGCGTTGGTTGCGGCGACCTGCGGTCGTTCGTTCTGATTCTGGTGATGGGGATCGCGGCCTATGTGGCCTTGGGCGGCCCGCTGTCGGGTCTGCGGCTGGTCCTATTCCCGGTCACCGAGGCGGGCGAGAACACGCAAACTCTGGCCCATCTGTTCGCCGGTGCCTTTGCCGCCGATCTTCACGTGGTCGCGATCACGATGGGGGTGCTGATTCTTGGGGCCACGCTGCTGCACAAGGGTTTGCGGCAAAGCCCGACATCGATATTCTGGGGCGTTGTCGTCGGCGTCGCGATCGTGTCGGGGTGGGGTTTCACCCAATGGATCACTTCGCATGGCTTTGACCGCAGCATCATCGTGTCGCACACGTTCACGGCCCCCGTTGGCGAATCCCTGCTGTACATGATGACGTCATCAGGCAATTCGGTCAGCTTTGGCAGCGGATCGGTGTTCGGTGTTATCGTAGGCGCGCTGCTTGGGGGCCTGATCAAGGGCCACCTGCGGTGGGAAGCCTGCGAAGACCCCCGCGAGTTGCGGCGTCAGATCATCGGTGCCGTGCTGATGGGATTTGGCGCGGTCATCGCCATCGGGTGCAGTGTCGGCCAGGGGTTGTCGGCGTTTTCGGTGCTGTCCTACAGCGCGCCGGTCACGCTGGCCTGCATCGTTTTCGGGGCGGCGGTCGGCCTGCGCCAACTGATCGTGGGCTTTGGGCGCATCGCCTGACCTGTCCCAAGGTCAAAACGGCTACTTAAGCCCCTCAAGATACGCGAGTAGCCGTCCTTCGGCTGCGAACAACCCCGATCTGCGGCTGGTATCAAGGTCAAGCGGATCGGCACCGGCAAGGTCAATCACCGCCGGATGGATATAGCTATTGCGCGTCACTGTGACGGTATTGCTCAACTGCGCTGCGGCGGCTTCGGCCATCTGCTTGATCGTTGCCCCGCCGTTCTCGCCGATCTCAAAGGCCGCGACAGTGCCCGCCCATGTGCGAAAGGTCTTCGCGGTGATGTCATCGCTGCCTGCCGCCCTGACGATATAATCGTTCAGCGCAGATGAACTCAGCGTCTGCACCTCGTCGTGGTCATCGACCCACGACAGCAGTTGCGCCCCCGGCAGATCGTTGATCTTGCCCAGGACCTTGGCCAAGGTCCTGTCGTTGATTTGACGCCGCACCTTTTTGCCGCCCTTGGCCGTATAGCGCAGGCTGATGGTGCTGCCGTCCAGTTTGACGTGCTTGGATTTAAGCGTGACCGTGCCGTAGCTGCCATTCTCGCGGGTGTAGTCCGCATTTCCGACCCGCAAAGCGGCCCGGTCGATCAGCGTCACCGCACTGGCCAGCGCAAAGGCGCGTTCGCCCGCGTCCTGCGCCAGATCGTTTGCCACAAAGCGACGTAGCCTGGGCAGGGCGTGTCCGAACGCTATCAATCCGTTAAACTTGGTTTCCGACTGCGCCTGCGACCATTCCTCGTGATAACGGTATTGCTTGCGCGCCCGCGCGTCGCGACCCGTGGCCTGCAAATGCCCGTTTGGCAGTGGCGACATCCACACGTCTTCGTAGGCCGGGGGCACTGCCAAGGCTTCCAGCCGCTTGCGCTCGGCACCGCGGTCGATGGTGGTGCCGTCGGCGGCCTTGTAGGTAAATCCGCGCCCGTGCCGCAGCCGCGAAATACCCGGCTGGCTGTCCTGGTAATAGATCAAGCTCGCGGTCCCCATCGGCTAGGCCGCCTCAACTTCCGAGGACAGCTTGAGCACCTCGTCGCCGTCCTCTTGTTCGATCAGCAGCGCCGGGTCATCGTCTGATCCGTTGCGGGTGACCTCGTTACCCTTCAAGGTGCGGGTGACACTTTTCGTATAGGTTTTCTGAACGGTGCCTGTCGCCTCGCCCTGCCCCCATTTCCATTTTACTTTGGTGCCTTCGGAAAAAGCCGCCATGATGATCCCCCCAAGATACAAGTTTCATGGATCAACACAGATCGGCGGCGTTGGTTCCTGCGGCAGATTGCTCAGACACGCCAGCGCAGCAGCCGCGCCTCGATGGTGGCGATGATGGCGCTGACACCTACCCCCAGAACCGACAGGATCACCACACCAGCGAACAGCCGTTCCAGATCGTAC
>JBFGFW010000083.1:0-8162 GCA_041579395.1 Sulfitobacter sp. | reverse complement strand
GTGGTAATCCGACGCCAATGCATCACCGATCCCCATCGCGATCAGGTCGACCGCCGATACATTGCCATTATGCGACCCGCCCCGCACCACGTTGGGCGACCCCAGCACGACCAGATCCTTGGCGTCGGCCGCCGCTTCTGCCGCCGCCAGCGTTTCTGGAAACTCGGCGACCCTGACGCCGCGCGCCCGCCATGCAGCACGACATTCGGGCAAAGCATCATCATGGCTGCCCATCTGGATGCCTTGCGCCGCCAACGTAGCGCACAAGGTATCAAGCGCCGCGGGCACCTCAGCCGTTTGCGCGTGCAATTCCTGCATCAAGCGCAGGTGAGCGTCTGGATTCCGCCCCGCCTTTAGCGCCTGTGCCACCATCCGCTTGGGCACACGCCCTTGGGCCAGCCGCGCATGGGGCAAGTGATCATTGAAGACGACATAGGACAGACCCCAGTCCGTAATCTGCTGCGGAAGGGTTTCGTAGAGATCCAGCATGTGGGTTTCAAACCGCAACTGGCCGCGTAAATCCGTGATCAGGCCGGGGCCTGCCTTGTGCATCGCAGCGAACACCTGGTCGGCGAAGGCGGGCCCGCGCAGGCCACCCTCCCAGCTGACGAATTGCGCCAGTACGGCGGTGGTGATGCCGTTGGCCGCCAACTCAGCCTCGGCGGCGACCAGACCTTCGGACAGGGTTTTCATCGCACCGCGCCGGGGTGCCAGATGCCGTTCAAACCCGTCGCCATGCACATCGACGATACCTGGCAGGATCAAGAACCCCTCCAGATTAACTGTGCGGCCTTGCCGGTCGTCGGTGATCAGCCCACCGCTGACAGACAGGGTTTGTGTCTCAAGCCCGTGCGGTCCAAGAACCTGCGCGCCGGTCAGATCAACGTTCAGCATCATCGGAACCCACACCGGGCAGGCAATCACCTTCGGGGCAGCCAATCGAATCCAGCACCGCATCCACAAAGGTCAGGGACCGGTCGAATTTGCCGGTGTTCAGATAACTCATTGTTTGGGCAATCACCGTGGGATTTAGCATGATAAACGTGTGCGTGACCGGTAGCATCAGAAAGTCACGCATCCCTTCGACGCGCGCCGATTTTACCGACACTTTGCCATCATCGCGCCCCGGCAAAAGCGACGAGAAATACGGGTTCAAGGACTGCGTGCCCGCAATGACCCCCAGATCGAAGGTGACTGGCGGCAATTTCAGCGGCAGAGAATTCTCGCCCGTGCCCATCTGCGCGCCCGCTGGCCCGTTCATCCAGTCAAACGCCGCCAGATCGCCCAAGGCATCGACGACTTCGCTGCCATGGTTCGGCGGGGCCAACATCACCACGCGCCCTACCTGCGCATCGCCCACTTCGGCCACCCATTGCCGCAAAAGGATGCCGCCCATCGAATGGGTCACGAAATCAACCTTGTCCGTGCCACAGGCCGCCACTGCATCGGGCAGGGTTTCCCGGCTCAGTTCCTCGACCGGCGCTTCGGTGGACGGATAACCGGGGCGCACGATCTTGTAGCCTTCGGTCTCTAGCGCGGCCTCCATAACGGCAAAGGATGTCTCGGTCCGCGCCAACCCATGCAAAAGCACCACGCAACGTCCGACGCCTGCCGTAGCAAGCGACGGTTGCGCCTGCCCACAGCCCGTCATCCCGACCGACAGCATCAGAATGGAGAAGAGTGTTTTCATGATTGTTCAGATAGACTGAAATCCCGGCATGTGAAATGGTTTGCCAGCTTCAGCAATCAAAAGGTGGCGCAATGGCAAAAAATGGCCCGCGATTGGCAGTGCGTGCCGTGCTGCGGCACAACGACCGCCTGCTTTTGGTTAACGCCTATCCCGGCGGGCAAAGCGATCTGATGTGCGCACCCGGTGGTGGGGTCGATGCCGGTGCATCGCTGCCGGACAACCTGGCCCGCGAAGTGTTCGAGGAAACAGGCCTGCGCATCGACGTCGGCGCACCCTGTCTGGTGAACGAATTTCACGACCCCGCCACGGGGTTTCATCAGGTCGATGTCTATTTTCACTGCCATATCAACGGCTCCGCCGACATTGACCCAAACTGGCACGATGTCGAAAACATTGTCACGGACCGCCGCTGGGTCACCGCCGATCAAATGGCGGCGCTGCGCATCAAACCGGATTCGCTGGCACAGATCGCGTTTGGCACCGAAGGGATCACGTACGACCCGCTTGAGGTGATCGTGCGCTGACGGCCAGCCCAATGCCCCCCATCACCAACACTGCGGCCAGCATCACTTTGAAATGTAGCGGCTCGGCCAGCATCAGTGCCCCGGCGACGATGGCAATCACCGGTACCGACAATTGCACGACCGCCGCCGTCGATTGCGCCAGTTTCGGCAGCACCGCATACCACAGCGCATATCCCAGCCCCGACGTGACACCCCCGCAAATTGCCCCAATCAGCAGACCAGCCGGCATGATATTGATCGGTTGAAACAGCATCAGGCAGGCGACCATTGGCAGGCACATCAGGAAATTCGCAGCCGTGTTGGCCAGCGGATCGGATGACCTTTTTCCGATGATTGTATAGGCGGCCCAGCCAAGCCCCGCAGCGATCATCAGACCAGCGCCCGCCAGATCAATCTGCACCCCGGCACCCGGCCACAACACCAGTACAAGCCCTGCAAAAGCCACCGCCGCCCCCGTCACCTGCCGCGCGGTCGGTGCCGCCCCGAAGACGGCCCCATGACCGAACATCGCGATTTGTACCACGCCAAACAGGATCAGCGCGCCCAGCCCCGCATCCAGCGTCAGATAGGCCAGCGAAAAACCGATCATATAGACGGCAAGGGCGGCAGCCCCAAACGCACGCTGCCACTGCGCCAGCCGCAACCGGCCGCCGCGCAGAAGAACCAGCAGGCACAGCACCCCTGCTCCGGACGCGACCCGGACCACAGCAAACCCCGTTGGGTCGCTGAACCCGCCATTGATGGCATACCGGGTCAGCACCGAATTTGCCGCAAAGGCGACCATCACAAGGCAGGTTAATAAAACTAGACGCATGCGGCATGCTTACGGCAGCCGAACAGGCCACGCCACGTGAAATGACGAAAAAGGGGCGCACCAACCGATGCGCCCCTTCATATCTGTCAGCACAAAGCCCGAAGGCGATGCGGCTTGATTTACATCATGCCGCCCATGCCGCCCATGCCACCCATATCGGGCATGCCGCCGCCGCCGTCTTTTGACGGACGATCGGCAACCATGGCTTCGGTAGTGATCAACAAACCAGCGATCGATGCCGCGTCCTGCAGTGCAGTGCGCACGACTTTCGCCGGGTCAATCACGCCGAACTTGAACATGTCGCCATATTCTTCGGTCTGCGCGTTGAAGCCGAATGTCAGGTCGCTGCTTTCACGGATTTTGCCCGCAACAACAGAACCGTCCACACCAGCGTTTTCAGCAATCTGACGCAGCGGTGCTTCCAGTGCCTTGCGGACGATGGAAATGCCGACGTTTTGATCGTTGTTCGCGCCAGTCAGGCCGTCGAGTATCTTTGCTGCCTGGATAAGGGCAACACCGCCACCGACGACGATACCTTCCTGAACGGCCGCACGTGTCGCGTTCAGGGCGTCATCGACGCGGTCCTTGCGCTCTTTCACTTCGATTTCGGTCATGCCGCCGACACGGATCACAGCAACACCGCCTGCGAGCTTCGCAACACGTTCCTGCAGCTTTTCACGGTCGTAGTCGGATGTGGTTTCTTCGATCTGGTTGCGGATCTGAGCAACGCGTGCCTCGATCTCGGCCTTGCCACCAGCGCCATCGATGACAGTTGTCTCATCCTTGGTGATGGTCACTTTCTTGGCCGAACCCAGCATATCCATGGTCACGGATTCAAGCTTCATGCCCAGATCTTCCGAGATCACCTGACCACCGGTCAGAATTGCAAGGTCCTGCAACATGGCTTTGCGGCGATCGCCGAAACCAGGTGCCTTGACCGCTGCGATTTTCAGGCCGCCGCGCAGCTTGTTGACAACAAGTGTTGCCAGCGCTTCGCCTTCAACGTCCTCGGCAATGATCAACAGTGGCTTTTGCGACTGAATGACCTGCTCAAGCAGAGGTACCATTGGCTGCAGCGACGACAGTTTCTTTTCGTGCAGCAGGATGATCACGTCTTCCAGCTCAACCGTCATCTTGTCCGAATTGGTGACAAAATAGGGCGACAGGTAGCCGCGGTCGAACTGCATGCCTTCGACAACAACGGTTTCTGTTTCCAGACCCTTGTTCTCTTCGACAGTGATAACGCCTTCGTTGCCGACTTTCTGCATCGCGTCCGCAATCTGGCGGCCGATTTCAGATTCGCCATTGGCAGAGATCGTGCCGACCTGTGCGACTTCGTCGCTGTCTGTCACGTCACGGGCTGCGGCGCGGATCGCCTCAACCACTTTCAGCGTGGCCATATCGATGCCGCGCTTCAAGTCCATTGGGTTCATGCCCGCGGCAACAGATTTCATGCCTTCTTTGACGATGGCCTGAGCCAGCACAGTCGCAGTTGTTGTACCGTCGCCTGCTTCGTCATTGGTCCGGGAAGCAACTTCCTTGACCATCTGTGCGCCCATGTTTTCGAACTTGTCTTCCAGTTCGATTTCTTTCGCCACGGATACACCGTCTTTGGTGATGCGGGGTGCGCCGAAAGATTTGTCCAGAACCACGTTGCGGCCTTTGGGGCCCAGCGTGACTTTTACCGCGTCAGCAAGGATGTTCACACCCTTGAGCATGCGGTTCCGTGCGTCGGTCGCAAATTTGACGTCCTTAGCAGCCATTTTGTCTTCTCCTAAATACTTGGTTTGATGTCAGCGTGTCGTGGGTGGGGCCGGTGCCCCGATCTTCCTGAAATCAGGAAATGATCCCCATGATGTCGCTTTCTTTCATCATCAGCAGCTCTTCACCGTCGAGCGTGACTTCCGTGCCGGACCACTTGCCGAACAGGATTTTGTCACCGGGCTTTACAGCCATCGCGATCAATTCACCGTTGTCTTTGCGCGCGCCTTCGCCACAAGCAACAACTTCACCCTCGGAGGGCTTCTCTTTCGCGGAATCAGGGATGATCAAGCCACCCTTGGTTTTCTCTTCGCTTTCGGTGCGGCGAACCAGCACGCGGTCATGAAGCGGTTTCAATGCCATCTTTTCAGCTCCTTAAGGCTCAAGATTATTCTTCCAGGCCACGCCCCCCGGTCGGCGGCTGCAGCCATTAGCACTCTTTGAGGTCGAGTGATAACAGCGCCTAGCTAAGGACATCGAAAGACCTAGTCAACCGTGGTGATTGCAAAATTTTTAGGGGTTCGGGGATTCAGGCCAGTATCAGCCGGTCCCCAGCACCCGCGCGCTGCTGGCGACCGCTTCCGCCCCGGCAGGCGTCAGGCCATAGATGCCTTTTTCAACCTTTTCAAACCATCCGTAATAGTCATCGCGCATCATCCGTGTCGCAACCTTGACCCCGGTTTCGCGCGCGACGTCCTGGCCCTTGCTGGCCCCCACCTCGAACAGGTAGACCGCCAGTTTCAAAGCGTCCTGCCGGTAGGCCGTGATCAGCCCTGCCCGTGTCTGCCCGCCATCGTTGGGGTCGCCCTGCCGCCGGGCAAATTCCCGCAGCAGCAGATTTTGTCGTTTCGACGATTTGCGCGGCGCATAGGGCCCCGGATCGCAATGCACTTCGACGAACCCATCTGACAGGCGCACGGTGATCAACCCCAGCCCCAGCCGCCGCGCAAGTGCGGCGTTGTCCTTGACAGCCTTGGCAAACCGCTTGCCGGGCTGGCGTGCGACGGCCAGATACACCTCGTCGCTGACCGACAGGCGCGCGACGCATTGGTGAAACAGCGCCAGACTGAAGCCCAGCTTCAGTTCCACCACCACGGGCGGCTCTGCCCCGCGGATCGCCACGACATCGGCGGCCCCGACTTCGGATTTCACCACATATCCCTGATCTTCCAGAAAGGATTTGATCGGCGGGTACAGATCGGTTTCACGTGCGCTGCTCATGCTGACATTGCTATCAGCATTTCCAAGCCGCTGAGAACCCCCTAGACTGCGCTCCATGACCCGCGACGAGATGAACCAGTTCTGCGCCGCCCTGCCGCATGCCACCCATGTGGTGCAATGGGGCAATGCGGATGTCTACAAGATCGGCGGCAAGGTTTTTGCGGTGATCGGGATGGGTAACAGCGGCTGCAGCGTGTCGTTCAAGGCCACCGATATGGCATTCGAAATTCTATCGGACATTCCCGGAGTGCGGCCTGCCCCCTATCTGGCATCACGTGGCTTGAAATGGCTGCAGCACTATGCCCCCGACGGGCTAAGTAACGACAGCCTGCGCGATCACATCCGCGCGTCCTACGATATGGTCGTTCTCAAGCTGACGCGAAAAAAGCGCGCCGAACTGGGCCTTTGACGCTGGGCGGCCACACACAGATGGTGACAACCTGGCGGGTCACTTCTATAAGGCGCGAAAATCAATTCATTCGCATTGCAGGACCCGCCCTATGACCACGCTTGTTTTTGGCCACAAATCCCCCGACACCGACAGCACCGGCAGCCCGATCATCTGGGCCTGGTATCTGAACCAGATCGAAGGCGTCGACGCCGCCCCCGCCCTGCTTGGAGAGCCGAACACCGAGGCGCTGTTCATGTTGGACCACTGGAAGCTGGACAAGCCGCAGATCATTTCGGGCGTTGAGGCCGGCCAGCCTGTGGTTATCGTGGACACCAACAACCCCGCAGAACTTCCAGACAACATCGCCGATGCTGACATTAAGGCGATCATCGATCACCATAAACTGGTCGGCGGCCTGGAGACCAAAGGCCCGATCCTCATCGTGATGGAGCCTTTGGCCTGTACCGCGACAATCATGTACAAGCTGATCGGTGACGACATCGCGCAGATGCCCGCCAACATCAAAGGCGCGATGCTGACCTGCATCCTTTCCGACACGCTGGAATTCCGCAGCCCGACAACCACGCAGGAAGACACGGCGATTGCATGGGCGCTGGCCAAAGATCTGGACATCGACATTCCCGCCTACGCCGCCAAGATGTTCGCTGCCAAATCCGATGTATCCTCATTTTCTGAAGCCGAGTTGCTGCGCATGGACAGCAAGGAATACGAAGTCGACGGCAAGCAGTTTCGCGTGTCCGTTCTTGAAACCACGTCACCCAAAACCGTTTTGGACCGCAAGGATGCCTTGATGGCCGCGATGCCCGGTGTGGCCTCAGAAGACGGTGCGGATCAGGTGCTGTTGTTCGTGGTCGATATTTTGAACGAGGAAGCAACCATGCTGATCCCGAACGAGCTGACCAAGACCGTGGCCGAGAAAAGCTTTGGCGTTGCGGTTTCGGGCGACACCGTCGTCCTGCCCGGCATCATGAGCCGCAAAAAACAGATCATACCGAACCTCAAGGTCTGAGAGTTCGCATCTACCCAGGTCAAACAAGCAGCCCCCTGTGAATAGAGGGGGCGCTTTTTTTCTCCCCCTTATGTCATTCCGGGCAACCCAAAGACGCGACTGCATGTGAAAGCCGCGGCAGTTGCCCCTGATGGATATGTGTGCTTTCTGCCGCTGATGTCCCAGAGAAACGGAACCCGCCATGACCCAGATCATCAACAACCTGTTCGAAATTTCCGACCGCTATCAGGCGCTGTTCGTCGATCTCTGGGGATGTGTGCATGACGGCGTAAAAGCGCTGCCCGATGCCGTGGCCGCCCTTCAGGCGTATCGCAAGGGCGGTGGCAAGGTGGTCTTGGTGACCAATTCACCCCGCCCCCGCGCCAGCGTGGAAAAACAGCTGATGCATTTCGGTGTGCCGCATGATGCATGGGACGACATCGCGACATCTGGCGATTCCGCGCGCGCCGCCATGTACCGGGGCGCGGTCGGCAGCAATGTCTGGCATCTTGGCCCACCCAGCGACAAACGCTTTTTCGATCCGATGACCATTCTGGACAACCCTGTCGAGATCACCCGCGTCGAACTGAAAGACGCAGAAGGCATTGTCTGCACCGGCCCTTTTGACGCGATGGAAGATCCATCTGTTCTGCGGCCGCAGTTGCTGATGGCCAAGCAAATGGGTCTCAAACTGCTGTGCGCCAACCCCGACATCGTTGTGGACAGGGGTGACGTGCGCGAGTGGTGCGCCG
>JBFGFW010000082.1:0-8268 GCA_041579395.1 Sulfitobacter sp. | reverse complement strand
GATCGGTCGGTGTCAGCGGCGCGGCATGCACGGCGGTGTGCAGCCACAGGTCAAGGTGGCCCCAACGGTCATAAATCCCCCGGCACAGCGTCGCCATCGCATCTGCGTTCGTGATGTCCATGGGGGCCAATGTCGCACTGCCCCCGCGCGCCTGAATGCGGTCGTCCAGTTCTTCCAGCGCGCCGGTGGTTTTAGCCACGGCAATCACGTGGTGGGTGTCGCAAAGCGCTTCGGCCAAGGCGGCACCAAGGCCGCGCGATGCACCGGTGATAAGGGCTGTTTTTGTCATGCCTCGGGCTTTGCCCTAGCCGGTGCCGCCCGTCAAGGGCGCACGCCCTAGCTTTTGGGGAGTTTCAGCGTGATGCTGCGGCCGTTTTGGGCCAGAACGACGCTGTCATTTCCTATGGCTGCGACGGTGCCTTCGCTGATCTTGTCGTTCAATCCGACGCGCCGGATCTTGCCGTGGCGGTCACGGATCAGCGCGCCGGGCGCAGTCATGCTTCCGAAAGTGCCGATCAGGGTCAATTTCGGCAATGCCGCCCGCTCGGTGGCCAGATTGCGGACCTTTGCGGGGGTGGGTGTGCCGATATCGTCTGTGGCCATTGATACCTCTTTCAGCCCCACGGGATACGGGGGGCACGGTTTGCGTTTCGCATGGCACTTAACAAAGCCGTCGGTGTGCCGAAAGGGGCAGGGGATTTTGCTGGCAAAGACTGGCTGAGCCATCGGCGAGGCTTTGCCAGCGGAGCCTGCGGCACGGGCGGTCAGGGCATTAATACCACTGTCCGCCCTCTATCAAACGTGTCTGTGACGAAGCATCTTATTCCGCCGCGGCCTTCATCTGGAAGCCTTGGGTGATCTGGTCCGACGGCTTTACCGGGTATTCGCCGGAAAAACAGGCGTCGCAGTATTGCGGGCACTTTGCATTGCGTCCACCGGCTTCGCCGACAGCACGGTAAAGCCCGTCAAGCGAGATGAAGCGCAGGCTATCCACCTGCAAATGCTCGCGCATTTCTTCCTCGGACATGGTCGCGGCCAGCAACTTTTCGCGCTGTGGCGTATCTACGCCGTAAAAGCAGGGCCAGGCTGTGGGGGGGGACGCGATGCGAAAGTGCACTTCCTTGGCACCGGCATCCAGGATCATTTCCTTGATCTTGCGGCTGGTCGTGCCGCGCACCACCGAATCGTCCACCAGAATGACCCGCTTGCCCTTGATCAACGCGCGGTTGACGTTCAGCTTCAGGCGCACGCCCATGTTGCGGATCTGTTCGGTGGGTTCGATGAACGTGCGGCCCATGTACTGGTTGCGGATGATCCCCATCGCATAGGGGATACCCGATTGCAGGCTGAAACCGATGGCCGCCGGCGTGCCGCTGTCGGGGACGGGGCAGACCATATCGGCATCGACCGGCGCTTCCTTGGCCAGTTCGCGGCCAATTGCTTCGCGGGTTTCATAGACCGACCGGCCACCCAGAATGCTGTCGGGGCGGCTGAAATAGACGTGTTCAAAGATACAAAAGCGCGGCGCGACACGGCGGAACGGGAAATGGCTTTCGATGCCCTTGCTGGTGATCACGACCATCTCGCCGGGTTCGATCTCGCGGACGAATTCGGCACCGATGATGTCGAGCGCGCAGGTCTCAGAGCTAAGCGCCCAACCGTCACCGATCTTGCCCAGTACCAGCGGGCGCACGCCCAGCGGATCGCGCACACCGATCAGTTTGGTCCGGGTCATGGCAACGATGGAAAATGCGCCTTCGACGCGGCGCAGGGCGTCTTCCATCCGCTCGGGGATGTTGCGCTGCAATGACCGTGCCATCAGATGAATGATACATTCGCTGTCGGATGAGGATTGAAAGATCGATCCGCGCTCGATCAGCTCGCGGCGCAGGGCGTTGGCGTTGGTGATGTTGCCGTTATGCGCAATCGCGGCCCCGCCCATGGCAAATTCGCCAAAGAACGGCTGCACGTCGCGGATTGCCGTGGGGCCTTTGTTGCCGGACGTGGAATAGCGCACATGCCCGATCGCCAGTTCGCCGGGTAGGGTTTCCATGACCTTCTGCGAGGTAAAGTTGTCGCGCACATAGCCAAAGCGGCGGGCAGATTGAAAGCCGGCAGTCGGGTCGTAGCTGACGATGCCGCCCGCTTCCTGACCGCGGTGTTGCAACGCGTGCAAACCCAGGGCCACGAAATTTGACGCATCCGCGACGCCAACGACACCGAACACCCCACATTCCTCTTTCAGTTTATCGCCGTCATCGGCGTCTCGCAGATACGAGGAATCAAAGGGATGTGCGGGGGGCATGATCTTGGACAACGGGGCAACTCCGAATCCGGTGAAAGGACAGGGACTATGTAGGCGCTTGGACAGGGGATGTCACCCCAATGTCACAAAGACCGTTGCGGGCCGTTGCCCTGATTGTACGACCGACATCAAACGCGCGTTCCCACGCGTTTGATGTTGTTTAGTTCGGGCAGGTTACGCGCCGCAAGCGCCGACAAGGGTTTCGTAGCGGGTTGTGATCCATCCCAGAGCCTGCTCGGGGTTCTGCTCTTCGATCTGGCCGGTGAAACGGCCAAAGACCTGCGCAGAGCGGCTTTCATCGACCATGGTGAATTTCTGTCCGGTGATCACGGTCTGATAGACAAAGAATGCAATTGCCACCAGCAGGATGCCGCGCGCCACGCCAAACAGGAAGCCAAGCCCCTGATCCAGTCCGCCCAAGATCGACCGCTGCACCAGCGATGAAAACAGCGGTGTGAACAGTGACACGACGATCAAGGCGATGGCGAAGACGATGGCAAAGGCCCCGATGATCGACAACTCGCAACTGTCGGCCAGGAATTCGCCGATGAAAGGCAGTTCCGACACCAGCGGTTCGACCTGCGGCGCAAACAGGAAAGCCAGCACGGCGGCCGCGATCCAGCCCACGATGGCCATCAGTTCGCGCACCAAGCCCCGGCCATACGCCAGAAGCGCCGAAAGTACGATGACCAGTGCCACGACACCGTCAATAATGGTAAAGCCTTCCATGATCGTCTTGCCTTCCTGGTGGGGGGCGGTCAGCCAGCCCCGAAAATTTCGCCCACGAACCCGGTCAGATCGCCCATGGTGTTCATCGCTATTCCGTTGATGCCGACCGGTTTGCCACCGGCAGGCGCAATGGCGCTGGTAAAACCAAGTTTTTGCGCCTCTTTCAACCTGTTTTCGGTCTGGCTTGCCGGCCTGAGCGCCCCGGACAGACTTATTTCGCCGAAAACCACTGTTTCGGCAGGCAATGCCACGTCTTCACGCGCGCTCAGAAGGGCGGCCGCTACGGCCAGATCGGCGGCAGGTTCCGAGATCTTCAGCCCGCCCGCCACGTTCAGATAGACGTCGAGGCCCGCAAAGGGGATGCCGCAGCGCGCTTCCAGTACTGCAAGAATCATCGCCAGACGTCCGCCATCCCAACCCACGACGGTGCGCCGTGCCTGCGAATGCGGCGACGGGGCGACCAGCGCCTGCAATTCGCACAAAACCGGACGCGTGCCTTCGATTCCCGCGAACACCACCGATCCGGCGGCAGGTTCACCGCGTTCGCTAAGGAACAGGGCAGACGGATTGGTCACCTCTGCCAGACCCTGACCGGTCATCTCGAAGACACCGATTTCGTCGGCAGGGCCAAAGCGGTTTTTGACAGCACGCAGGATCCGAAACTGGTGGCCGCGTTCGCCCTCGAAATAAAGCACCGTATCGACCATGTGTTCGACCACGCGGGGGCCGGCGATCTGGCCGTCCTTCGTCACGTGACCCACCAATATGACAGACACGCCGGTGCGCTTGGCGAAGCTGGTCAATTCATGGGCGGCGGCGCGCACCTGACTGACCGATCCGGGGGCGGAATCGACATTGTCGGCCCACATGGTCTGGATCGAATCGATGATCGCAAGGTCGGGCCGTTCGGCGTCGAGCGTGGTCAGAATGTCGCGCAGATTGGTCTCGGCGGCCAGCTTGACCGGCGCATCCGCAAGGCCAAGCCGCTGTGCGCGCATGCGCACCTGCGCGGAGGCCTCCTCGCCGCTGACGTAGATGGTTTTCAGTCCCTGCCGCGCGAAATGCGCGGCGGCCTGCAAGAGCAGTGTGGATTTGCCGATGCCCGGATCACCCCCCACCAAAATGGCCGATGCAGCAACCAGCCCGCCGCCCAAAACCCGGTCCAATTCGGCGATGCCCGACTGGCTGCGTGGGGGCGGCGCTTCCTTGGTTGAGAGATCGGTAAGGGCCATGGCCGCGCCGCGCTTGCCCCCCAGTGATTTGCTTGGCGGACCCGAAGAAATGCCCTTGTCCTGCTGGATGGTGTTCCACTCGCCGCACGCGTCGCAGCGCCCGGACCATTTATTGTAACTTGCGCCGCACGCCGTGCAGGAGAAGGTAACAGGAATTTTTGCCATGGGCTCTTCTGGCCGACAGGGCGGGCAACGTCAAAGCAAAAGGCTTGCACCCGTCGCTTTGCGTGCCTCGCTGTTACTCGGCGGCCTTGGGGGTCATTTCGATGACGCTGCCACTTTCGATTATACCGTCCGCGGGAACGGTGCGCTCGGTTCCGAACTCTGGCATGACTTCGCGCATTTCGTCGCGCAGACGCTCAAGCTGGGCCGAGGCGACACTTTCTTCAAGTTCGACCTCATGCAGCCAGTGCTTCATCTCGTTGGTGATGCCCTTGGCCTGATCCAGACGCGCATTGAAAAGTTCGATCTCTTCCTGGCGCTGCTTGAGGAAACTACGTGCGCGTTCGATTTTTTCGTCGGCATAGACAGTGGCGAGTTCTTTTGAAATATGGCTCATCTGGCTGGCGATTTCCAGCAACGACGGCTCGAGCGTGCTGAGATCGGGGTGATCGCGCAAATAGGCCAGACGTTCGCGGACCGAATCAAATTCGGATGACATCTGGAATGTGTTGCCTCGGTCGGCGGCGTGCACAGCAGCGTACGCGCGCGCCACATCGTTCATGTTGATTGCAAAGACGCGGTGCGAATTTTCAAGCGTCATGATGCGGCTGTTGGACGGCAGGAAAAAACAGATGCCGATGGCCAGAACGGTCAGTCCGATCTGCGCATACATGCCGGCGTTGTCGACCGTGGTGCCTGCGTAGGCCAAAGGCAGTTCAATCCACGGCCAGAGGCCCAACGCCGCCATTGCGGTAAAAAACAAAAGACCGAGGGCCGCAGCACTGAACAGAACCAGTGCAAGCCGCTGCAGCAAATATTGGATAAGCGATGCGATTGCTTTCAAATGTTTCATAAAGCCCCCTAGGGTGTTAATGTAGGCAAGAATACGCCTACTAACGCATCGAACGAAGCAAAAGTTCGCCTTGGTCGTGAATGAATCTGATTTTTGCCAAATTAACACGGTCGCAACACTGGATTGTTGCCGTGGGGATTGTAGTCTGCCCGATTCCCAGGCGTTGTGGCAGCCAGGCGTCGCGTTGAGGGCAAAAGGGCGTGTCGCGGGCGGGTTATCTCGGGTTTGAGACGACTTGGTCGGCCCGATTCCTTTTTGAGTATTACATAGCGGCGCTGAAGTATCGCGGCGCTGGCGCGCCATTTGATGCTTGCGATCTGCGGAGCGCAGATCGGTGCCTTCGGCGAGGATATTTAAGAGCCAGAGAAGAGAAAGGCCTGCAGGTGCGTGTCGGTCGCCTGACTCATGTCTGCGGGCGTGCCATGCCATCTGATGACGCCGTGATCGAGCAACGCGACGTGGTCTGCGATGGCGTGCACTGTGGTCATGTCGTGGGTGATGGTCAGGGCGGTCGCCTTGGTTTCTGCGACGATGTCGCGGATCAGGGCGTTGATCGTGCGCGCCATGATCGGATCGAGTCCGGTGGTCGGTTCGTCGAAAAACAGGACTGACGGATTGGTGGCGATGGCGCGGGCGAGCCCTGCGCGCTTTTGCATGCCGCCCGACAGCATGGCAGGCAGGCGATCGGCGACATCCGCTTCAAGCCCGACGCGGGCCAGTTTTTCCAGCGCGACGGCGCGGGCCTGGGGGGCTGGCATGTCGCGCAGCAGGCGAAAGGCAACGTTTTGCCAGATCGGCAGGCTGTCAAACAGGGCGGCACCCTGGAACAGCATGCCCAAGTCTTGCAAGAAGGTAGCGCGGTCAAGGGGCATGCCCGCAACGGTGATTTTGCCCCTGTCGGGCGTGACCAGCCCCAGGATGGTTTTCATCAGGACCGATTTGCCGCTGCCGGAGGTGCCGATGACGACGGTTGAGGTGCTTTGCGGCAGGGTCAGGGATGCGCCCCGCAGCACCGGGACACCGCCATAGGATTTGCGGATGTCGGTGAGCGTGATCATAGGGCGAAGATCACGGCGGTGAGGACGAAATTCGCTGCCAAGATTAGCACGGCGGCCGCCTCTACGGCCGATTTGGTGGCACGGCCGACGCCACGGGCACCGCGACCGGCCTGCATGCCGAAATAGCAGCCCATCAGCGCCGCGATCAGGCCGAAGGCAGCCCCCTTGATCAGCGAGGAGGCGATGTCGAGGGGTTCGAGAAAATTGACGGTGTTGCGCAGATATGCCGCTGGGCTGAAACCAAGGCTGCCGGTCGCCACAAAATAGCCACCCATGATGCCGATCAGATCGCCAACGGCCACCAGCAGCGGTACCGCCAGCACGGCGGCCAGCACCCTTGGCACGGTCAGATAGCGCATCGGATCGGTGGACAGCGTGATCAGCGCGTCGATCTGTTCGGTGACCTTCATCGTTGCGATTTCTGCGGCTATGGCGGCGGTGACACGGGCTGCAACCATCAGCCCCACCAGCACCGGCCCCAGTTCGCGCACCATGCCGATGGCCACGATCTGCGGTACGACCGCTTCGGCATTGAAGCGCGCGCCACCGGCGTAGATCTGCATCACCAGCGCGCCCCCGGTAAAAAGCGAGGTCACCCCCACCACCGGCAGCGATAGCCAGCCGATCTGCATCAGCGCGGTGGCAAACTGCCCAAGGTAGAACGGCGGACGTACGGTATGGATCACGGCAGAGCCCGCGAAAATGCTGACCCGGCCGATTGCGCCAAGCGCGCGCAGGGTCAGACGGCCCAAAGCTGCAAGGGCATTCACGCGGAATAGACCCTGTCGTAGCGCGCGCCGAGCAATGTCAGCAGTTCATAGCCGATGGTTCCCGCAAAGGCCGCAACGGTATCGACCGACTGATGTTGGCCGATCAGTTGCAGATGTTCGGGCATGTCAGTCAGATCGGTCACATCGACAGTAATCAGGTCCATCGACACGCGGCCGACGATGGGCAGCTTCCGGCCCTGATGGGTCAGCGTCGCCCCGTTGCCCAAGGCGCGGAGCAGGCCGTCGGCATAGCCGCCCGACAGGGTTGCGATCTGCGACGGGCGTTCGGCAATCCAGGCGCATCCATAGCCGACCGGCGACCCTTCACCGACGTCGCGCACCTGCACCACCGGCAAGTCCAGCGTGACCACGGGGTGCGAATCAACGAAGGGCAGCCCCCCGTAAAGGCCCACGCCGGGACGGGTCAAATCGAGGTGATAATCTGCGCCGATCAGAATACCCCCGGTGGCACCAAGCGACCGGGGCACGTTGATTCCATCGGTCATTTCAAGAAAGATCTCAAGCTGGGCGGCGTTCATCGGATGATCGGGCTCATCGGCGCAGGCCAGATGCGAGATGATCATCGTGGGTTTCTGGGACAGGGCGATGTCTCGCAGTGCGCTCCATTCTGCGGGGTCCATCCCGAGACGGTTCATGCCGCTGTTCAATTGCAGGCCAAACGGATGGCCCGGAAGCGTTTCCACATGGACGATCATTTGGTCCACCGAATTGATCATCGGGGTCAAACCCGCGGATTTCAGCATGTCCGCGTCGCCCGGCATGTGGCCGGAAAAGACGTTGATCTCGGGACCCGGCCCCAGCACGCGGCGCAGCGACACGCCTTCTTCGGCGACGGCGACGAAGAACTGGCGTGCGCCTTCAGCGGCCAGCACGGGTGCCACGCGGGCGATGCCCAAGCCATAGGCGTCGGCCTTGACGACCGCGCCAGTTTCGCACGAAGTCATGCGGTTCAGCGCATGCCAATTGGCCGCAATGGCCTTGAGATCGATGGTAAGGGTTCCGGTTGTCATGTTTTTGTTTTGACCGGATCACCGCAGACGTCAAGCGCCCGCAGAATCAAGGCTCGGCAAAATAGGAGCGGTTGCGCTGCCAAATCGCCTCGCCGACGAGACAATCGTAGGGGGCGCGCGCCTGCGTC
>JBFGFW010000081.1:0-8304 GCA_041579395.1 Sulfitobacter sp. | reverse complement strand
TGCGCGCCATTTTGGTCGCGTGAACGTAATCTTGGACGATCCGGGGTATTTCATCCGTGTCCAGCGCGCGCGGCTCTGAGGTCGGTTCGAACCCGTTGGGGGTGAACGTCTTGACGTTGGCAGTAATCGCAGACGGTGCCACGGGCTTTTGACCATCGGGCAAAAGCGAAGTGTGGCTGATCCGGCCCACGTGCCACAGCTGCACGACGATCTTGCCGCCCGCCTTGTGGACGGCGTCCGTCACCTTTTTCCATGCGGCGACCTGACCGTCGGTATAGATACCGGGCGTCGCCAGATAGCCTTTGCCTTCGGGGCTGATCTGCGTGGCCTCGGTAATAATGATGCCGGCACCGGCTCGCTGGGTGTAATATTCGACATGAATGTCGCCCACTTCGTCGGTGTCATTGTCTGCCCGGTTGCGGGTCAGCGGTGCCATCACGATGCGGTTCCTGGCCTCGATGGCCCCTACTGTAATCGGTGTGAAAAGTTCTTCTGCCACGTAAATCTCCTTTGGTTTTCTGTTCGTCTGGTGATGCACCTAAGCGCAAGACGCGTGACAACAAGGATTTGATCGCGGATTTATTTTTGCGCGGCCGGGTTGAAGTTCTACAGCGGCTCTATATCGCCCTGCGCCCTTTGGGCATGGAAATCCGCCTGCCAGGCCGCAAAGCTGCCAGCGCCAATCGCGCCCCGCATACCCGCCATAATCTGTTGAAAATAATGCAGGTTATGCCAGGTCAGCAACATCCCCGATATCATCTCTTGGCTGCGGAACACGTGATGCAGATAGGCGCGCGAATAGTTTGAACAGGCCGGGCATGTGCAATCTTCGTCCAGCGGGCGCGGATCGTCGGCGTGGCGCGCGTTCTTGATGTTGACCACACCGTGGCGCGTGAACACCTGCCCCGTGCGACCCGAGCGTGACGGCAAAACGCAATCCATCATGTCGATGCCGCGCGCGACGGCCCCCACGATGTCGTCAGGCTTGCCCACCCCCATCAGATAGCGGGGGCGGTCCACGGGCAGCATGTCGGTGGCGTAATCCAGACAGCCGAACATGGCATCCTGCCCCTCGCCCACGGCCAGACCGCCCACGGCGTAGCCGTCAAATCCGACGTCGATCAGTGCCTTGGCGCTTTCCTCGCGGAAATCCCGCTCCAGCCCGCCTTGTTGGATGCCAAACAGCGCATGACCCGGACGGTCACCAAAGGCGTCGCGGCTGCGCGCGGCCCACCGCATCGACAGGCGCATGGATTGCGCGATCCGGTCGCGGTCGGCGGGCAACGCGGGGCATTCATCGAAACACATCACGATGTCAGAGCCGAGCAGCTTTTGAATCTCCATCGACCGCTCGGGCGTCAGTTCGTGTTTGGACCCGTCGATGTGGCTTTTGAAGGTCACACCGTGTTCCGTCAGCTTGCGCAGATCGGCCAGGCTCATCACCTGAAAGCCGCCCGAATCCGTCAAGATCGGCTTGTGCCAGTTCATGAACTTATGCAGCCCGCCCAACCGTGCGATCCGTTCCGCCGTGGGGCGCAGCATCAGGTGATACGTATTGCCCAGCAGGATGTCTGCCCCGGTGGCCGCGACGCTTTCGGGCAGCATCGCCTTAACGGTGGCCGCCGTGCCTACGGGCATGAACGCAGGGGTGCGAATGTCGCCCCGCGGGGTCGATATCACGCCGGTGCGCGCGGCCCCGTCGCGGGCCTGAAGATCAAACGAGAATGTATTCATGACAGCGCCTATAAGGGCTTGGATATGGCGGCGCAATCGCGTTGGCGCAAAGATTGTGGCGTCCCGCGGCGGGTTCATGCTAAGTCCGTGCGACCAAAGTTCTGCCCCTGCTCTAAAGGATGCCTATGCGACCCGTCCCCCTTTTGCTGCTGCGCGCCGTAATGATTTGTCTGTTCGCCCTTGGTCTGACGCCCCCCGCCTATGCGCAGGACGCAGCCTATTTCGAGATGGGACCTCTGAACCCCGGCTTGCCCCCTGCGCCCGCGGAACTGGACCGTGAAACCCCGATGAGCACGCTGGAGGCCTTTCTGGATGCGACGCAGAAGGGCGACTATAATATGGCCGCACAGATGCTGGATCTGACCGACCTGCCCCAGCAGAACCAGCGCCAGGCCGGGCCAGAACTGGCCAAGAAACTTTCGGTGCTGCTTGACCGCAAGGTCGTCGTGCCGTGGCGGTCGCTGACCGACCGGCCCGATGGCTGGATTTCGGGCAGCAACGACAACAACGACACAGGGCGGGTGCGCCGATCCATCATCCTTGACTGGATGGAGATGGGCAAACGCGAGGTCGCGGTGCGCCTGAACCGGGTCAAACCGGAGAACAGCGATGCGGTCTGGGTCTTTTCGCGCCAAACCGTGCAGAATATCCCTGAACTGTTCCGGCTTTACGGCCCCACGCAACTTGAACGGGCGATGCCCGACTGGTCGCGTCAAAAAGCGTTCTGGAACATGTACATCTGGGAGATCTTCTTTGTCCCGCTGATGCTGCTGGTGGCGCTGTTTCTGGGGTGGGCGACGTACAGGATCGTGACGGCCATCGGGCGGCGCGCCGATACGCTTTTCATGAACGCCATCGTGCGCGCCCTGCGCTGGCCCACGACGATCATCCTGACCACAGCCTTTATCGGCTATGCGACGCGCAACATTCTGGTCGTGTCCGGGATCGTCGACAGCATCATCAGCCCGGCCGTCGTCATCGGCTATGTCACCGGCACGACACTGGCCATGGTGTTCGTCATCGACGAGATTTTCGACCGCGTCAGCCGCCACAACCCAAACGAGCTGGCAGAGCCTGAAAACGCCCATCTGCGCAACATGGCCACGACAATTTCAGCGGCTCGGAAATTTGTTATTGTCATCGCGATCCTGCTGGGGGCCGGTGTGGTACTCAGTTCCGCAAATTCGTTTGAATCCATCGGGTTGTCGCTGCTGGCTTCGGCGGGGGCGCTGACCATCATCCTGGGCTTTGCCGCCCGCGAGGTATTGGGCAACATTCTGGCCTCCGTGCAGATCGCGCTGAACCGGTCGGCACGGATCGGGGATCAGCTGATCTTTGAGGGGCATTTTTGCACCGTGGAGCGGATCCACTTTACCTATGTCCAACTGCTGATCTGGAACGGCAATCGCTATGTCGTCCCGGTCAGCTATTTCGTAAAGGACGCGTTCGAAAACTGGTCGATCGAGGAAACCCACATGCTGCGCCCGATCCTGCTGACACTGGCCCAATCGGCCGATGTGGACGTGCTGCGCGACGTGTTCTTAAAAGCGATCAAGGAAGAAGACGGCGAAGACACCGGCCCGGTGAACAAGGCAACGGTGCGCGTGGTCGATCACGACATGTTCGGCCAGAAGGTGCGTTTCGAACTGCCGACCAACAACCCCGCCACGGGCTGGGACATGGAATGCAAGATGCGCGAACGCCTGATTGCTGCGGCGCAACGGATCGAAGCCGAGGGCGACCGCCGGATGCTGCCCTCGGACACACAGGCCAGCCTCGCCGAGGCGTGATGCCGCTTTGCATTCTGCGCGATTTCGCGGACAGTGTCGAAATTGTCCCTAACAGGAGGCACCATCGTGCCCATCGAAGACGTTTTGCTGCAAATATTCCAAACCAACCTGCCGTTGATCCTGCTGGCGCTATTGCTGATCATCCTGGTGATCAAGGCCGTCAAGATCGTGCCGCAATCCGAACAGCATGTGGTGGAACGCTTTGGCCGGTTGCGGGCGGTCATGGGGCCGGGCATCAACATGATCGTGCCCTTTATTGATCGTATCGCGCATAAGATCTCGATCCTTGAGCGGCAATTGCCGACCGCCAGCCAAGACGCGATCACCCGTGACAACGTGTTGGTACAGGTCGACACATCGGTGTTTTACCGCATCATCGAGCCGGAAAAGACGGTTTACCGGATCCGCGACATCGATTCTGCAATCGCCACCACCGTGGCAGGGATCGTGCGCGCCGAGATCGGCAAGATGGATCTGGACGAGGTGCAGTCGAACCGATCTGCGCTGATCACCACGATCAAGTTGCTGGTCGAAGACGCGGTGGACAATTGGGGCATCGAAGTCACGCGGGCCGAGATACTGGACGTCAACCTGGACGCCGCCACCCGTGCCGCGATGATGCAGCAGTTGAATGCCGAGCGCGCCCGCCGGGCACAAGTGACCGAGGCCGAAGGCAAGAAGCGCGCCGTGGAACTGGCCGCCGACGCCGAGCTTTATGCGTCTGAGCAGACCGCCAAGGCCCGCCGGGTGCTGGCCGACGCCGAAGCCTATGCCACGCAGGTCGTGGCCACAGCGATCGGCGAAAACGGGCTGGAGGCGGCGCAGTACCAGATCGCACTAAAGCAGGTCGAGGCGCTGAACGCGCTTGGGGCGGGCAGCGGGAACCAGACCGTCATCGTGCCTGCACAGGCGCTGGAAGCGTTTGGCGATGCCTTCAAACTGCTAAAAGGGCGCGGCTGATGGCCGATCTGCTGACCCTGTGGTGGGTGTGGATGTGCCTTGCCCTGATGCTGGGGGTGATCGAGTTGTTGCTGCCGGGAAATATTTTTCTTGGCTTCGCCCTGGGAGCGTTGGCGATGGTGCCGGTTGTCTTGTCGCTGCCCCAGGCCAGTGTGGCGTTGTTGCTGGCAATTTTCGCCGGGTTGTCGCTGATCGGTTGGATCATTCTGCGGCTGGTTTTCCGCCGTCAGTCCAGTGGTACACGGATCGTGAAACGGGATATTAACGAAGACTAGGTCTTGTGCGCAGGCCGCCGGGGCGCTGCCCCGGACCCCGGGATTTATTACCATTTGGAAGCGGGGTCAGCGGTTGAGGACCGCAGAGCGACCTGTTAGTCGGCAGCAAGTTTTCTTGGTCCCGGAGTGTGTCATGATGCAAGAGTTGATGTTTGGATGGGAGGAGTGGATCGCCCTTCCCGATCTGGGTTTGCCCGCGATCAAGGCCAAGATCGACACGGGCGCACGCACGTCCGCGCTGCATGCGCATGATATCGAGGTCTTTGGATCAGATGCCAAGCCGAAGGTCAGGTTCAATGTCCATCCGGTTTCGGGCAACGAAGATATCGTAGTCACCTGCTCGGCTGCGATCATCGATCGGCGCGAGGTAACATCGTCGAATGGCGAATCCGAACTGCGCTATGTCATTTCGACCAATCTGGATGTGGCTGGGCAAAGCTGGCCGATTGACGTCACCCTGACCAACCGCGCCGGGATGGCCAGCCGCATGCTGTTGGGACGTCAGGCGCTGACCGATCACATCACCATTTCACCCACCGAGAAACGCTTGCAGCCGGATCTGAGCTATGAGGTCTATCACACCGCCGCCGTACGCCATAAAGCGCCGAAACGGGCGCTGCGGATTGCGGTGCTGAGCCGGGAAGCCACCAATTATTCCACGTCGCGGCTGGTGGAAGTCGGCGAAAAGCGCGGGCACGCCGTCGAGGTGATCGATACCACACGTTGCTATATGGCGATCAACGCGATGGCCCCCGAGGTGCATTACGATGGCAAGCGATTGCCACGCTATGATGCCGTGATCCCGCGGATCGGCGCATCGGTCACGCCCTATGGTTGCGCCGTGATCCGGCAGTTCGAAACCATCGGCACCTATTGCGTGAACGGGTCGGCGGGTATTCTGGCCAGCCGTGACAAGCTGCATGCGCATCAGGTGTTGGCGTCCAAGAAGATCGGCATGCCGACCACCGCCTTTGCCGCCTCGCCCAAGGATACATCGAACCTGATGGCGCTGGTGGGTACTGCGCCGCTGATCGTCAAGCTGCTGGAGTCGACCCAAGGCAAGGGTGTGGTATTGGCCGAAACCAAGAAGGCCGCCGAATCCGTGATCGACGCCTTTCGCGGCCTGAAGGCGAATTTTCTGGTCCAGGATTTCGTCAGGGAAGCGGCGGGCGAAGACATCCGCTGCCTTGTGGTCGATGGCAAGGTCGTCGCCGCCATGAAGCGCACCGGCGCGGAGGGCGACTTCCGATCCAATCTGCATCGCGGGGGATCGGCCCAGGTGGTCCGGATCACCAAGGTCGAGCGGGAAACGGCGCTGCGCGCGGCCCGTGCCTTCGGGCTTGGCAAGGCGGGCGTCGATTTGCTGCGGTCGGACAGCGGCCCCAAGGTGCTGGAAGTCAATTCCTCGCCCGGTTTCGAGGGGATCGAAAAGGCCACCGGCAAGGATATCGTCGGTCTGGTCTATGATATGATCGAGGCGCAGGTAAAACAGCAGCCAGTGCGCAAGCGTAAGCGGTAACAGGCGCGTGCGGGCCCTCTGGACGCGGGGCCTTCTAATCCCTATATAAACGATCAGGAAAAGAGAGCGAGGCAGACGATGACCCAAAGCACCCAGCCCCTTGAAGGCGCACCGCTAATTGCCCCTTCATCGACAGATCATCCGCTGTACGAGCAGGTTGCAGAAGCATGCCGGTCTGTCTATGACCCTGAAATCCCCGTCAATATCTTTGAGCTGGGTTTGATCTATACCATTGATATCAATGCCGAAAACGAAGTGAATATCAAGATGTCGCTGACTGCGCCCGGTTGCCCTGTGGCCGGTGAGATGCCGGGCTGGGTGGCGGACGCGGTAGAGCCCCTGCCAGGGGTCAAGACTGTCGATGTCGAACTGGTCTGGGAGCCACCGTGGGGCATGGACATGATGTCGGACGAGGCGCGGCTGGAACTCGGCTTTATGTAATGGCCCACCCCGTGACCGTGTGACGCATGTCCGCATGCGAGGCCCACGAGCCTTGCGCACGTCAACCGCCCTTGAGAATACGCCGCCGCGCGCCTATCTTGGTGCCAACAGGAGGACCACAGCATGTTCGCGACCCCCGGCAAGCAGGCCGTCACCATCACCCCCAAGGCCGCCTCGCAAATCACCAAGCTGATGGCGTCTGCAGGCCATGCGGGTCTGCGCATCGGCATCAAGAAAGGCGGCTGCGCGGGCATGGAATACACCATGGAATACGTGGACAGCTCTGACCCCAACGACGAAGTGGTCGAACAGGACGGTGCCCGCGTGATGATAGCGCCGATGGCGCAGATGTTCCTGTTCGGCACCGAGATCGACTATGAGACATCATTGCTGGAATCAGGCTTCAAATTCCGCAATCCCAATGTGACCGAAGCCTGCGGGTGCGGTGAATCGATCAAGTTCGGCTGACGCAGTCAACGTAAATCCGACAGATTGTGCCCCCGTCTGCGCCGTTGCCCCACGCGGAAACGGCTGGTATCCCTGTTGAAAATAAAAACGGGGATCGTCACATGCGCCGCAAACTTGCTGCCGGAAACTGGAAGATGAATGGAACGGCAGAGGCGCTGTCGGAACTGGTTGCACTGGCCATTCATTTGCAACCCGACAGCCCCGAGACGGTGATCTGTCCCCCTGCCCCCCTGCTGTGCCGGGCCTGTGAAAAGACCCGTGGTACCGGGATCGCCATCGGGGCGCAGGACTGTCACATGGAATCTGCCGGGGCGTTCACCGGCGATATCTCTGCCGCGATGGTTGCCGACACCGGGGCGCGCTATGTCATCGTCGGCCATTCAGAGCGCCGCGATGGCCATGGCGAAACCAGCGCAGATGTGTGCCGCAAAGCGCAATCGGCGTGGTCTGCGGGCCTGACGGCGATCATTTGCATCGGCGAAAGCGGCACTGAGCGGGATGCGGGCAAGACGCTGGACGTGATCGGACAACAACTCGATGGATCGGTGCCAGACGGCGCTGCGGGCGACAATTGCGTGATCGCTTATGAACCGATCTGGGCGATTGGCACCGGCAAGACGCCAACACAAGACCAGATCATCGAAGTGCATGATTTCATCCGCGACCGCCTGATCACCCGCTTTGGGGACACAGTCGGCGCTGCGGTCCGTCTGCTTTATGGGGGATCGGTCAAACCTGACAATGCGGCCCAGATTTTCACAGCTGAGAATGTCGACGGTGCCCTCGTTGGCGGAGCCAGCCTGAAAGCCGATGATTTTGCCCCGATCATTCAGGCCCTCCACCACGCCTGATCTTCATTTTGCAAAATAAACTCACTGCACCCCACGTGCAAAAAAGCGGCACGTCGATGTGACATGCCGCCTTCAATCTGTTCCGGGCAGGGCGACCCTACTATCTGGTGATGATCTCTGGCCCCATCATCAGTGTCGGCAACCAGGTCGAGATGATCGGGATGTAGGTCACGATGATCAGGAACACGAACAGCACGGCGGTAAAGGGAAGTGCGGCGCGCACCACATTCATCATCGGCATGTTGGCCACACCCGACGTCACGAAC
>JBFGFW010000080.1:0-8312 GCA_041579395.1 Sulfitobacter sp. | reverse complement strand
GACGAAGACGATGTCGCGGCCGGGCAACCAGCGGCAGAGTTGGAGCGCCCCCTGGCGGGCCCAGTCGGTTAGGAGCTTGTGCTTGCGGCCGCGCTGTAGATTGGAGCGCTGTGACGGGGCGAGTAGGGTTAAGATCGGCAGGGCCTTCACGACGCCCGCCCACGGGACCGGCGTCAGCACCATGAAACTCAACCAGCGCAGCCCGCTGGCCTTGACGAAATGGCCATGGCTGGAGCGGACGGGATCGCGGTAGATGCCGCGCGCCGTTATCCTGCGTCCCCACCGGCGCTCAATGGTGTCGTCCATCCCGATGACCACCGGACCCGTCGGCACGAGGCGGTTGACGACCATGCCCAGCAGGTGCCGCGCCATGACGTGGGGGTTCCACCGGGCACGGTTGAGGAGCTGATGATAGCTTGAAAAGTTCTTCGCTCCGGAATGAACCTTTCCAGCAGGTGCTGAGCATAGGCACGTTCGACGTCTGGCTTGAACTTTATTGGGTGCCAAGCTTCCATCGCGATCGCCATGTTTGTCATGCCAGAAGACAGGGGAGCCGATGATCCTATCGAAGTCATTGAGCATTGCCCGTTACGAGAAACACCCGTTTCATGCCTTATTGTGGAAGAGGCGTTTAAGTGGCCAAACGCAAGAGTATTCGACAGCCGAATATTAGCCGGTGTCCTGATACTGCGCGAATAGTCGAAAATTCGGAACCAATAAACCGCGGTGTCAGTGACCGCAGAAGGACGTTTTAATGGACAGAATAATGCGTGACGCCCATTCCATTGCAAACGGTGACTTCGCACCGACGTTGAGGATCAGACTTACCGTGACAACTTCTGTAGCAAAAGCTGTAGCAATTCCCCTATGAACCGCAGCTCAGAAGTCCTTAAATCCCTTAAAAATATGGATTTTCCTGCATAAACGAATTGGAATAGTGGTGCCCAGGGGCGGAATCGAACCACCGACACGAGGATTTTCAATCCACTGCTCTACCCCTGAGCTACCCGGGCACCGGAGACCACACAAGGGGTCGGGTGAGCGGTTTCTAAGAGGTTGCGGCTGGGGTGTCCAGTGTCTTTTGTCCCGTTGAACAAAGGTTTTTCACGAAGCGGCTAATGGGGCTTTTGGGGCGCATTCAATGCAGCTTCGGTCGCGTCAATTGCCGCGTCGATATCTTCGGGGTCGCGGCTTGGCGCGGCGTAGCTGCCGTTCAGCCATCTGGCCAGATCCACGTCAGCACAGCGGCGCGAACAGAAGGGCCGGTATTTTGCTGTGGCTTCACGGCTGCAAATCGGACAGTTCACTTCAGAACCTCGGCAAGGGGGATGCGGGCGCGTTTGCGCTGCAGCTCATAATGGCCCAGCGGGGTCCACCCAATCAAGGTCGTTTCAACCTCGTCGATGCGAAACGCCTGCCGCAGGGCGGTCTCGAACGGGCGGCGGTCTTTTTTGGGCATGGGTGCCAGATCCAGCGTGATTTGTCCGCCAAGGCCGCGCAGACGCAGCGCACGGGGCAAGGCGCGGGCGCAGGCCATATTGGCCTTGATACCTGCCGCCAACGACACATCAGCGCCCGTGTTAACGTCCACGGCAACCAGCGCGCGCGTGGGTTCCACGAACATGGACGCGCCGCCCTCAAGCTCGACGCGGGGGTGGCGCAGGGCATCCAGACCGTCCAGCACGCCGTGAGTTTCAAAGCCGCCCTCGTCGGTCACCACTTCGGCCGGGGCAACCCAGTCGCGCCAGGCCAGAATGTGCGGGCCATCACCTTCGGACAGCACCTCCATCTCGGTCGCGTCATCGTCCAGAACCTTGCCAGCGAGCGTCAGCATAGCCACGATGTCTTCGGCGATATCCTCCGCCTCTGCTCCGGCGCAGGAAGATCGCAGGATCAGGCCATGCGTCGCCCCGTCTGCCGCGTCATGGGCAATTTCAAGCAGGCGGTCGCGTTCGTCTTCGTCGCGGATGCTGCGTGAAATGTTGATGCCGGGCGCACCGGGCGTGACGATGGCATAGCGGCTTTTGAACAGCAGTTTTTGCGTGACCGGGATCGCCTTGCCGGGTTCGGCAAAGCCAGACACCTGCACCAGCAGCGCCTGACCGGGGGCGAGCCCCTTGATCTGGCGTAAAAAAGCGGAGCCGTCGGGCGTTTTGAGAAACATGCCCCCCTGCCCTTTGACGGGCCGGTCGGCGATGGCGCGATAGACGGTACCGGGGCGAGGCGCGTCGCTGTCGATCAGCAGATCGTCCAGCTTGCCATCGACCATCAGGGCCGCGGCTTCTACATCTGCGATATGATCCAGAACGATCGTGCGGCCCTTCATGATGATTCTCCGTCCATAGGGTAGCCTGCCGTGCGCAGCAGATTTGTGGTTTCGGCCAGCGGCAAGCCGACGATGCCGGTAAATGAGCCGCTGATCCATGGGATCAACGCGCCTGCGGGGCCTTGAATGCCATAGCCGCCCGCTTTGCCCTGCCAGTCACCGGTGTCGATAAAGGCGGCCAGTTCGCTGTCGGACAGCCGTTTCATCCGCACGGTGCTGACCACGTCGCGTTCCCACAGCTTGTCACCGCGTCTGACGGCCACGGCTGTGATCACCTTATGACGCCGCCCCGACATCAGCCGCATGAACGACCGTGCCTCGCCGGCATCGGCGGGTTTGCCAAGGATTCGCCGGCCCACGGCAACGGTCGTGTCGGCACACAGCACGATATCGTCGGGGCCCGCGTCAACGGCGGCAGCTTTTTCGCGTGCCATGCGCGCACAATAGGGGCGTGGAAGTTCGGCGGGTTGCGGAGTTTCGTCGATGTCAGGGGCGCGAACATGGTCCGGCACAATGCCAATTTGCGCCAGCAATTCCTTGCGGCGCGGACTGCCTGACCCGAGGATAAAGGTCATATCAGAACCCAAAACATAGCCCGGAAATCAAGGGATTCCCGAAGAAATGCACTATTTGAAGCGGTAATTGATCCGGCCCTTGCTTAGATCGTAAGGGGTCATTTCCACCTGTACCTTATCGCCTGCCAGAACGCGGATGCGATTCTTGCGCATTTTTCCTGCCGTATGTGCGATGATCTCATGGCCGTTTTCAAGCTCGACCCGGAACGTCGCGTTCGGCAGGAGTTCCTTCACGATACCGGGGAATTCGAGCGTGTCTTCCTTGGCCATGGTCTCTCCTTGAACACTTTGCCCTGCAATACCAGGACGAAGGCTTAAATGGGCGCAATCCTGGCGTTTTTCAAGGGCTATTCACAGCAAGGATACGTTTATCGCCGTTCCGTCACGGCCCGTCTGATCGGCCCAGTGATCGCGGTTCAGCACAACGCCGTCGGCACGCACGCGCGCGACCTGTGCCAGATCGACCTGCGCATAGGTCCAGCCGGGTACGTTGATGTCGGCGGCGGCCAGCACGCCGGTCGGTGGAAACCCCACATCGGGTGGGCAAAAGATGCCGCCCGCGCCAAACGACTGCCCCAATGCGTCGGACCAGTCAGCCGATCCTACGCAGGACGACATGACCGTGATGCATTGGTTCTCAAGTGCGCGGTCCATACTGCCGATCCTGACGCGCCAATACCCCGCCAGCGCTTCGGTCACGCTGGGCACCGCAATGATGTCGCAGTCGGCCAAAGCGCGGCCCAGCAACGGAAATTCGCTGTCATAGCAGATCAAGATGCCGATCTTTCCGATCGCGGTGTCAAACACCTGCAGGGCGTTGCCCCCGACGACACCCCATATTTCACGCTCGAAGCGGGTCATGATCTGCTTGTCCTGGACCCCGACCTGACCGGTGGGTGTGATCAGTCTGGCGCGATTGACGGGCCGCCCGACTGTCGCCGCCGGACCGGACGCCGCGACGATATGAACGTCGTATTCGGCGGCCAGCTTTGCGTGGGTGGCATCGGCATCAGCCAACCTGTCGGACACCGCAAATAGCGACGCTTCGAGATTTCCGGCGATGTCCAGCCCATCCAGCGTCGCCAGTTCCATGGCCCCGTATTCCGGAAACACCAGAAGTTGCGCACCGCTGGCGGCCGCACTGGCCACCCAGCCTGCCAACTTGTCCTCGTATTGGGCCCAACTGGTCAGGACATCCAGAGGATAGGCGGCGGTTGCAATTTTCATCTAGGGTTCCTCGGGCTTGCGACTGGTACCATGGTGCGCCGGTTGACACGCGGCTTCAAGTGGGGGCGTATGGGACTTGTGTATTTTGTTTTCATTAAATGAGCTACGGCAGGGTGACATCCCGCATGCGTCTACCTAATTTCCGTTTCACGTAATCCGAAATCATGCAAGGGACGCGACCATGATCAAAAAGGGTGTGACCTTGCGTGGGATCGAGGTGTTCGAGGCCCTCGCCAGCTGCGGGTCAGTCGCACAAACCGCCGCGCTTACCGGGCTAAGCCAGCCCGCCGTCAGCCAGCAGATGACCAACCTCGAAGCAGCAATCGGAACCGATCTGATTGACCACAGCCGCAGACCCATGCGCCTGACCCCCGCCGGAGAAAGCTTTTTGCGGCGCAGCCATGCCGCATTGACCCAGTTGCGGTTGGCGCAGACCGAACTGACAGTGATGGATCTGGCGGATTTGACCGATCTGAGCCTTGGGGTCATCGACGATTTTGACAATGACCTGACGCCGCGACTGGCCACCATTCTGGCCGACAGCATGGCGGGATGCCGGTTTCGGATGATCACCGACGGCAGCAAGAGTCTGATCCGGGCTGTGCAAAGCAAAGCGCTGCACATCGCCATTGCCGCCACCAACGGCGATGCCAAAAACGGCCTGATCGAGATACCACTGGCACGCGATCCCTTCATCGTCGTGACCCCCGCAGACTTTCAAGGTTCGGTGGCCGGTCTGCTGGCAGGGCAGTCTGACCTGCCGTTTCTAAGGTACGAATCCAGCCAGCTGATTGCGGGTCAGATTTCCAACTACCTGACGCGCACCAATGTCAGCCTGACGTCGCAATTCGAAATTGGCAGCCATCTGGCGCTGATGGCGATGGTAGCCCGGGGCATTGGCTGGGCCATCACGACGCCCTTTGGCTTTGGCCGGGCCGAGCGGTTTCACACCCAGCTTGCTGCACACCCTCTGCCTGCGCCCGGCCTGTCGCGGCAGATTTCCGTGTTTGCAGGGGCCGATTGGCCGGGGCCGGTCCCGCAAAACATTGCGACGGCGATGCGCCAAATGCTGCAATCACACACAATCGCGCCGACGTTGGCGCAACTGCCGTGGCTGTCGGGAACGTTTCACATTCTTGACGGGTGATCCCCTTGCAGGGACAAAAAAGGGATGCTTCAATCACCCGACGCAATCGAAAGGCCACGCCATGAGCAAGATCGTCATCCTGACCGGGGCCGGCATTTCGGCGGAAAGCGGGCTTGAAACCTTTCGCGCGGAAGACGGATTGTGGGCGCAACACCGCGTCGAAGATGTGGCCACCCCCGAAGGCTTCGCCCGCGACCCCAAGCTGGTCGTCGACTTTTATAACGCGCGCCGCAAACAGGCGGCCAAGGTGTCGCCAAACGCCGCGCACAAGGCGTTGGCCCGGCTTGAGCATCACCATCCGGGTCGGGTGGTGATCGTGACGCAGAACGTCGATGATCTGCATGAACAAGGCGGATCGAAAAACGTCATCCACATGCACGGTGCACTGAAAACGGCCCTGTGTGCCGCCTGCGGTCATCGCTGGGCCGCGCCGATGGTGATGGCACCGGGTGATCCCTGTCCGGCGTGCGCCGCCGCCACCGCGCGCCCTGATATCGTGTGGTTCGGGGAAATGCCGTATGACATGGATGCGATCTTTGACCATCTGGCCGAGGCGGATATCTTCGCAGCCATCGGTACGTCGGGCAATGTGTACCCGGCGGCAGGCTTCGTTGCCGAAGCCCGCAGAAGCGGGGCGCATACGGTTGAGATGAACCTCGAACGGTCTGCTGTGGGCAACCAGTTTGCTGAACACCGCAGTGGGCCCGCCACCCGCATTGTGGCCGACTGGGTTGATGAACTATTGGGCGGCGGGGGTATCTCGCGACCCGGCTTCAGGTGATGCGCCGACAGATATCGTTATTTCTTGCAGGCTAATCCGTGGCGGTCGCATGGGTGGGCTTGCGCGCCCGATCAACGGGCACGTCGATGTCGACAGCACCTGCGCTTTCAAACTCAAGCGTCACCTTGATCATGTCCCCTTGAACAAGTGGCTGCGACAGCCCCATGAACATCAAGTGATCGCCGCCCCGGTCAAAGATGTGGCTTTCGCCTTGGGCAATCGGCACACCGCCTTCGATTTCACCCATGCGCATCACGCCGTTGGCGTCCATCGAGTGGCTGTGCATTTCAACGGCTTCGGCCACGTCTGAACTGGCAGCAATCAGCCGGTCGTCAGCATCAGTATCATTGATAACGACCATGAACGCGGCGGCGGACGTCGATTTTGCTGTAGAACTGCGAATATAGGCGTCTTCAACCCTGATCCCGTCAGCGGCCAGCGCGGTGGCTGATAGCAACATAAGGGCGGCAAGGGTCTGGAACATCGATATGATTTTCATCTGATCAACTTCTCATCTCAAAGACCTAAGGGGCAATGTTTTTGGGTCAAAGCGGCCAAATTGAAAGTTCGGCCAGTCAGCTTGTCAGGTCTCATCTAGCGGGCGATACGCCGCGCCGAAATGGGTCAATTCGTCCATCAAAACACGTCGCTTGCACTAAGAGCCCCGAAAAACGAGACAACCCCGGCCGCTGGCCAGGGTTGGAACTTCGTAATGCTGTGGAAAGTCTTAGGACAGCGCGTCGGCTGTGGCGCTGGACTTTGCGATCGCTTTTTTAACTTTCAGTGCGTTGCCGGACAATTCAACGTCCTTGGCTTTCGCCAAAAACTTGTCCAGGCCCCCGCGGTGGTCCACAGTGCGCAGGGCTGCTGCGGAGATGCGGAACTTGAAGCCGCGGCCAAGCGATTCGGACTGCAACGTCACATCGTTCAGGTTCGGCAAGAACCGACGCCGCGTGCGGTTTTTCGCGTGGCTTACGTTGTTGCCCGACATCGGGCCTTTTCCGGTCAATTCGCAAACACGCGACATGGGTTTATCCTTTTGCTGCAGGGATGCGCCCGGCGATCCGGTACATCATCCAAACGGGCTGCACGGCGGCATCCCTGAAATTCGTTTGCTGGCTTTAGGCGGAATCACAGACGGGGTCAACCCAAGCAAGCGCGCAACCTTGCGCTTTTCCTTTTGCATCCCGTACAAAGATTTGCCATTTGTCGCCCATGAGTATTCAGTCCCGCGCCCTTCTTGTTCACCTTTTTACCGCAACGGGCGCAATATTTGCGATGCTGGCGATGCTGGCGGCCGTGGATGGCGAATGGGATCTGATGTTCCTGTGGTTGGTGGTCGCGTTCTTTGTCGATGGGATCGATGGCCCGCTGGCTCGCAAATACGACGTCAAACGCAATGCACCGCAGTTTGACGGCGTGCTGCTGGATTTGATCATCGACTACCTGACCTACGTGTTCATCCCCGCCTTTGCGCTGTTCAAATCCGGCCTGATGGACGGGTGGAGCGGATGGGTCATGATCATCATCATCACCTTTGCAAGCGCCATGTATTTCTGCGATACACGCATGAAAACCAAGGACAATTCGTTCTGGGGCTTTCCCGGCTGCTGGAACATGGTCGTGCTGGTGCTGTTCGCGCTAACCCCACCGTGGTGGGTGTCGCTGATCTTGGTGACCTTTCTGGCCGTGACGATGTTTGCGCCGCTGAAGTTCGTGCACCCCGTCCGCACTGCCCGCTGGCGCAGTATCACCTTACCCATGGCGTTGGCCTGGACATTTTTTGCGGGTTGGGCCGCGTGGGTCGATTTTCACCCGCAAAGCTGGGCGCATTGGGGGCTGGTCATTTCCAGCCTGTACCTGACGTTCGCAGGCGTGACCCAACAGTTCCTTTACGAACGCAAGCCGTAGGGTGGGTCTTTGACCCACGCTCTGCCCGCTGACCAAATGCACATTCCTAAATGAGCAGCCCCGCCGCCCCCTCGTGGCGCAGCAAGGCGACCTTGGTTTCGATCCCGCCAGAACCCGAATATCCGGTCAGTCCCTTGGCCCCCATTACCCGGTGGCACGGGATGATCACCGGGATAGGGTTTTGCCCGCAGGCCTGCCCCACCGCTTGTGCGGGTGCGCCAATTTCTCCGGCGATATCGCCATAGGTGCGGGTTTCACCAAAGGGAACCGCGGATATCGCATCGCAGACCGCCCGTAAAAAATCGCTGCCCTCGATCCGCAAGGGAAGCGCAAATTGGGTCAGCG
>JBFGFW010000079.1:0-8342 GCA_041579395.1 Sulfitobacter sp. | reverse complement strand
CCGCGACTACAACAATGTCATCTCGAAAGCGGGTCCGCCTTACACCTTTGGCTGATCACGACCGAGACATACCAATATGGGGCGGCGCGTTGTGCCGCCCCCTCATCCGGCAAAGGGACATTTGCACATGGGCAATCTTACATTCGACAGGCTCAAGGAATTGGCCCACACGGGCGAAGTGGACACCGTTTTGGTGGCCATGGTGGACATGCAGGGCCGCCTGATGGGCAAGCGGTTTCATGTCAGTAACTTCATCGACCATTCCCACGCCGAAACCCATTGCTGCAATTATCTGCTGGCCACCGATCTGGTGATGTCCACGCCCGATGGCTATGCGTCGACCAGCTGGCAAGCCGGCTATGGCGACTATGTGCTGCAGCCAGACCTTTCGACCCTGCGCCACGTACCATGGTTGAACAAGACCGTGCTGGTTCTGGGCGACGTGCTGGACCACCACGACCACAAACCGATTTCCCATTCCCCCCGCGCCATGCTGCAAAAGCAGATCGCTCGGCTGGATGCCTTGGGGTATGACGCGAAGATGGCGACAGAGCTTGAGTTTTTTCTGTTCGAGGGCGATTACCGCACTTTGCAGAAAAGTGGCTATGCCGATCTTGTGCCGCTGAATGGGCATAACGAAGATTACTGCTTGTTCCAGACCACGAAAGAAGAAAGCTTTTTGCAGCCCTTGCGCAACCATCTGGTCGCGGCGGGCATCCCGGTGGAATGTACCAAGGGCGAAGCCGAGACCGGCCAGCAAGAGCTGAACATTCGCTACGCCGACGCGCTGGCCTGTGCCGACAATCACACGATATCCAAGCAGGCGATCAAGGAAATCGCCTTTCAGCAGGGGTTTTCCGCATCGTTCCTGCCGAAATGGGCCGCCGACAAGGTAGGGTCTTCCAGCCATGTGCACCTGTCACTGTGGCAAGGCGACAGCCCTGCGTTTTTTGACAAAGACGCCAAACTGGGCATGTCCGACCTGATGCAGCATTTCATGGCCGGGCTGATCAGGTACGCGCCTGAAATCACCTATTTTCTGGCCCCTTACATCAATAGCTACAAACGCTTTGCCAAAGGCACCTTTGCCCCGACCAAGACGGTCTGGTCAGTCGACAATCGCACTGCCGGGTTTCGCCTGTGTGGCGACGGGACCAAGGGTATTCGCGTCGAATGTCGCATCGGCGGGTCCGATCTGAACCCTTATCTTGCGCAGGCGGCTTTGCTGGCGGCGGGCCTTAAGGGGATCGCCGACAAGCTGCCGTTGCAAGACCCGACAAAGGGCGATGCCTATGCCGAGGCAGGGATGACCGAAATCCCCCGGACCCTGCGCGCGGCAACCGAAACACTGCGCACGTCCACCATGCTGCGCGAGGCGTTGGGCGATGACGTTGTCGACCACTATACCCGCGCGGCGGAATGGGAACAGGAAGAGTTTGACAAGGTCGTCACCGACTGGGAAATCAACCGTGGATTTGAGCGAGCGTAAAACATGACACAGACCTTGAAATGTATCTCACCGATCGATGGATCGGTTTATATGGAACGACCTGCGCTATCGCTGGAAGCCGCGCGCGCCGTATGCGAACGGGCGAAGTCGGCACAGTTGGTATGGGCCTCGCGCCCCTTGGCAGAACGCGTTGATCTGGTGCGCGCCTCCGTTGCCGAAGTGGGAAAAAACACCGACCGCATGGCGATCGAGTTGGCCCATCAGATGGGCCGCCCGGTGCGCTATGGCGGTGAATTCGGCGGTTTCAACGAACGTGCCAGCTATATGGCCGACATCGCTGAAGACGCCCTTGCCCCAATGATCATCGAAGACAGCGCCAAGGCCGTCCGCAAGATCACACGCGAGCCGCGCGGCGTGGTGCTGGTGGTGGCCCCTTGGAATTATCCCTACATGACCGCGATCAACACAGTCGCCCCGGCGCTGATTGCGGGCAATACCGTGGTGCTGAAACACGCCACGCAAACGCTCCAGGTCGGCGAACGTCTGGCAGAGGCATTTCACGCTGCAGGCATTCCGCAGGACGTGTTCCAGAACGTGTTTGTGGATCACGACACCACGTCGGCGCTGATTGCCGAGCGTCAGTTCGGCTTTGTCAATTTCACCGGCTCTGTCGGCGGCGGCAAGGCGATGGAGGTCGCGGCCGCGGGCACGTTCACGCCCGTCGCGACGGAACTGGGCGGGAAAGACCCTGGATACGTGCGCGCCGATGCCGATCTGGATGCTGCCGTTGACGGCCTGATGGATGGCGCAATGTTCAACGCAGGCCAATGCTGCTGCGGGATCGAACGGATTTACGTCCACGAAAGCCTGTACGACGCCTTTGTCGAAATGGCCGTGGCGTGGGTGAAGGCCTTGAAACTGGGCAATCCCTTGGACAAGGCGACAACCATCGGCCCGATGGCGAACGTGCGTTTTGCCAAAGAAGTGCGCGCACAGATAGCAGAGGCCGTGGCCGACGGGGCGACGGCGCTGATTGAACCCTTTGCAGCTGATGACGGTGCCGCATATCTGACACCGCAGATCCTTACGGGTGTCACCCACAGGATGCGCGTCATGCGCGATGAAAGCTTTGGCCCCGTGGTCGGTATCATGCCGGTCAACGACGACGACGAGGCCATCGCGCTGATGAACGACAGCCAATTCGGCCTAACCGCCGCAATTTTCACAACTGATCCCGATGCCGCAGATGCCATCGGCGCGCGTCTGGAAACCGGGACGGTGTTCATGAACCGCTGCGATTACCTTGACCCCGCGTTGTGCTGGACAGGCTGCAAGGACACAGGGCAGGGCGCGGGCCTGTCCGTTCTTGGCTATCAGGCGCTGACGTGTCCCAAATCCTACCACCTGAAAAAGGCTTGATCCTCATGGCGCTGAAAAACAACTGGTCCTATCCCACCGCGATCCGGTTCGGCGCGGGCCGCATCGCTGAAATCGGTGCGGCCTGCACGGCCGCAGGCATCAAGAAACCGCTGCTGGTGACCGACAAGGGGTTGGCCACGATGGAGATCACGACCCGCACGCTGGACCTGATGGAAACTGCGGGTTTTGGCCGTGCGATGTTTTCGCAGGTCGACGCCAACCCGACCGAGATCAACCTTGCCGCCGGTCTGGACGTCTACCGCGACGGCGGGCATGACGGCGTGATTGCATTTGGGGGTGGGTCGGGTTTGGACCTGGGCAAGATGGTGGCATTCATGGCGGGCCAGTCGCGTCCGGTGTGGGATTACGAAGATGTAGATGATTGGTGGACACGCGCCGACGCGCAGGCAATTGCCCCGATCATCGCCGTGCCCACGACCGCCGGCACCGGGTCAGAGGTGGGGCGTGCGTCCGTCCTGACCAATTCGCAGACCCATGTGAAAAAGATCATCTTTCACCCCAAGGTGCTGCCCACAGTCGTGATCTGCGACCCGGAACTGACCGTGGGCATGCCCAGGCACATCACGGCGGGCACCGGACTGGATGCGTTTGCGCATTGCGTCGAGGCATTCAGCAGCCCGCATTATCATCCGATGTCGCAAGGTATCGCGCTCGAAGGCATGCGACTGGTCATTGACTATCTGCCGCGCGCCTATGCCGATGGCACCGACATCGAAGCACGCGCGCAGATGATGTCGGCGGCGGCCATGGGGGCAACGGCGTTTCAAAAAGGTCTGGGTGCGATCCACGCGATGAGCCACCCTGTCGGGGCGGTGTTCAACACCCATCACGGCACCACCAACGCGGTTTGCATGCCTGCGGTTTTGGACCTGAATGAGCCCACCATCCGCGACCGGTTTGACCGCGCGGCGGGGTATCTGAAGATCGACGGTGGCTATGACGGGTTCCGCAGCTTTGTGCAGGATTTCAACGACAGCTTCGCGATCTCGCGCAAACTGTCGGAAATGGGGGTCACGGCGGACCGGATGGACGATCTGGTGGCAATGGCGCTGGAAGATCCTTCTTGCGGTGGCAACCCTGTCACCTTGACCTCTGAAAACCTGCGCAAATTGTTCGAGGCAACGATTTAAGCCCCGCTACCGACAGACCAAACATGCCCCGGCAAACTCCCCATTACCGGGACATGCGGGCCACACCGCGGATCGGCGGGCTGGCCCCGGCGCGTATTCCAACGCGCCGGGGTTTTCTGTCAGCAAACCGAGGTAAGTCCGCTGGCAGCGTCGATCAGGCCTCTTTCGGCACCAGCGTGCCAATGGTGACGGGGCGGGTCATTTCCTTGCCCTTGCGCAGGACCACAACATCAGCCGTTGCATCGGGGGATGTTTCGGCCACTGCGCGGGTCAGATCGCGCATCTCGGTGATCTCGGTGCCGTTGAAGGACAATATGATGTCGCCTTTCTCAAGCCCGGCCTTGTGGGCAGGGCTGTCATCGGCAACCGCTTCGATCACCGCGCCTTTGGGGGTGTCATACCCCAGTACCTGCGCGACCTCGTCGGTCATCGGGCGGATTTGAACACCCAACCACCCGCGGGTGATGATGCCGTCATCGGCCAGATCGGCCACGATGGTCTGCACCAGATCAGAGGGCACGGCAAAACCGATGCCCACGGAACCGCCCCCGGGTGACAGGATTGCGGTGTTCACCCCAATCACTTCGCCCGCGTTGTTGAACAGCGGACCGCCCGAGTTGCCCTGATTGATCGCGGCGTCGGTCTGGATGAAGTCGTCATAGGGGCCCGAGTTGATGTTGCGCGACATGGCCGACACGATGCCTGTGGTCACGGTGCCGCCCAGACCAAAGGGGTTGCCCATGGCGACAACTTCGTCACCTACGCGCATCGCGTCGGATGACCCGAAATTGACGGCTGGCAAATCTACATCGGCCTCGATTTTCAGTACGGCGATATCGGTCATCGGGTCGCTGCCCACGACCTTGGCTTCAAAGCTGCGGCCATCGGACAATTTCACGGTCACCTTGTCAGCGCCTTCGACGACGTGGTTGTTGGTGACGATCTGGCCGTCCGTTGAGACGATGAAACCGGACCCCAGCCCCTGCATTGGCCGGGCCTGTGCATTGCCGTCAGGCATCATCTGTTCGAACCGCTTGCGCAGTTCTTCGGGCATGCCTTCGGGCAATTCGATCTGGTTGCCCGCTTGGGCTGACTTGCCGGACACTTCGATAAAGACAACCGACGGCGAGATGGCGTCGACCAGATCGGCATAGCCGCCAGCCGGAACGGCCAGCGCTGTGGATGGTGCCAGCGCCAACGCCGACGTGGATGCCAAAGCTGCGGCCAGAACCAAAGGTGCAGTGCGCAGACGATTTTTGAATAGAGGTGTCATGAGTGATTCCTTGCATCTTCATGGATCACATCCAAATGGCACTCGGTCCTTACAGGGCGTTTCGGTGCGCTATACAAATCTGTTAGATTGAACGGAATGCCTTTCAGGCGGTCCTAAATACGGTACTGCCAATCAAAGGTCTGAACGGAACGCTGAAGATGAAACTGCTTGTTGTCGAAGACGATGCCACCACCGGCACCTATATCGCACGGGGCCTGCGCGAAGAAGGTCACAGCGTCGATCTGGTGGCCGAAGGGCGTGCGGGGCTTATTCAGGCGACCAGCGGCTCTTATGACGTGCTGATCGTGGACCGGATGCTGCCCGAGGTGGACGGGCTGACGCTTGTCAAGACGCTGCGCGGCGCGGGCAACACGACGCCGGTGCTGTTCCTGACCGCCATGGGCAGCGTCGAGGACCGGATCAGCGGGCTGAATGCGGGCGGCGATGACTATCTGGTGAAACCCTTTGCGTTTGGGGAATTGTCGGCACGGGTCGCGGCACTGGCCCGGCGCCCGCAAGCGCTTGAGCAAGAAACCGTGCTGCGCGCCGCCGATCTGGAAATGCATCTGATCACCCGCAAGGTCACGCGGGGCGGGCAGGAGATCGATCTGCTGCCGCGCGAATTTGCCCTGCTTGAGCATTTGTTGCGCCGCAAGGGCAGGGTGCAGACCCGCACCATGCTGCTTGAGGCCGTTTGGGACATCAGTTTTGATCCGATGACCAACGTCGTTGAAACCCACATCAGCCGCCTGCGCGCCAAGGTGGATAAACCGTTTGACCGCGAACTGATCCAGACCGTGCGCGGGTCCGGCTACCGGATCGACGGATGAGCGGGCGGATCACACAATTGTGGCGGTCGATGCCGCTGCGGCTGGCGTTGCTGTTGGTGCTGCTGTTTTCCACTGTCAGTCTGCTGAGCCTTGCCGCCAGCTATGCGGTCACCCAAAACACGTTCGAAACCGCGATCCGTGCCGATCTTGAGCAGGACATCGCAGGTTTTCGCGCCGCCCCCAACGCCCGCGCCGTCGCCCTGCTGGTCGAGGCGGAATCGCGCGATACCGACCCCGGCCGGGTCATCCTGAGCTATATCACCGCCTCAGGACGAATCTACGGAAACGGGGCCATTGCCCGCGATGACGAAGGCTATCACATCATCTCGCTTGCCAGGGGACGTGCCCAATATGATGGGATTTATCTGTCCCTGACGACGCGCCTTTATGGCGGCCAGCTGACCGTCGCACGCAGCCGCGCCCAGATCGAGGCTTTGCGGACCGTGTTCCTGAACATCCTGCTGATCAGCCTGCTGCCGACGGTGCTGATCGCGTTGTCGGGGGGGCTCTATCTTGCGCGGCGCAGCAAGCGGCATGTCGAGGTTATCGGTGCCACGCTGGACGATCTGACCGATGGCGATCTAGGCGCGCGGGTTTCTATTTCGCCGGCCTGGGCCGATGACCTTCAGCGCATCGGCACCAAGATCAATCATATGGCCGGCGCGCTGGAGACGCAGACGCAGATGCAGCGGCAGGTGTCATCCGACATCGCGCATGACCTTAAAACCCCGATCCAGCGGGTCGCCGTGCATCTGGACGATCTGGCCCGCACAGTGCCCCCGACATCGGACGCGGGCGTATCGCTGGCCCGTGCGCAGGCAGAGGTGACGGGCATCGCGTCGGTGTTTCAGTCCTTGTTGCAGATTGCATCGGTCGAAGGCGGATCGCCCCGGTCGCATTTCAAGCCGGTCGACCTGAACCAGCTGTGCCAGACCATGGCCGAAGTCTATGAACCCACCGCTGCCGCCAAGGATCAGTCGCTGACCTGCGATGTGCCGGAATCTTTGGTTCTGGTGCAGGGCGACAAGAACCTGCTGGGACAGGCGCTGGCTAATCTGATCGAGAACGCGGTGCGGCACACACCGGCTGGCAGCACGATCAGCCTGTCACTTTCCCGCGACAAGGACCGCGCCATCGTTGAGGTTGCTGATAACGGTCCGGGCATTCCAGCCGATGAACGGCTCAACGTATTGCGGCGGCTTTACCGGTTGGACGCCAGTCGTCACACACCCGGAAACGGATTGGGCCTGAGCTTGGCCGAAGGCGTGGTGAAACTGCATGGCGGGACGCTGGAATTGCTGGATAATGCGCCCGGTCTGCGGGTCAGGATCGGATTGCAAACGCAGAAGGATGCGGCGATTTGAGCATGTGACTTGCCTTTGGGCGACACCTAAATAGGTTGGGAACACCGGGTTGCCGAAATCCTGGTGCCAAAAACTAGGAGGTCCGCTATGTTCGATGGGTTTTCAGCCGAGATTCTGGCGCGGCTTCAATTTGCCTTTACCGTCTCTTTCCACATCATATTTCCGGCGTTCTCGATTGGTCTGGCCAGCTTTCTGGCAGTGTTGAACGCGCTGTGGCTGTGGACCAAGGACGAAACCTATCAGGTGCTGTTCAACTACTGGAAAAAGGTTTTTGCCGTGGCCTTTGGCATGGGCGTCGTGTCGGGCATCGTGATGTCGTACCAGTTCGGCACCAACTGGTCGGTGTTTTCCGACAGGGCGGGGCCGGTGGTAGGGCCGCTGATGGCCTATGAAGTGCTGTCAGCGTTCTTTCTTGAGGCCGGATTTCTGGGCATCATGCTGTTTGGCCTAAAACGCGTGGGCCCTGGCCTGCATATGTTCGCCACGGGCATGGTGGCGTTTGGCACCTTGTTGTCGGCCACCTGGATCTTGTCGGTCAACAGCTGGATGCAGACACCTGCGGGCTATGGCATGAACGAGATGGGCCAGTACATTCCACTGGATTGGTGGAAGATCATCTTTAACCCATCGTTCCCGTACCGCCTGTTGCACATGGTGCTGGCCGCTTATCTGACGACGGCGCTGGTGGTGGGCGCGGCTGGGGCGTGGCATCTGCTGAAGGACAACACCGGACCCGCATCGCGGCGCATGTTTTCGATGGCGATGTGGATGCTGTTGCTGGTCACCCCGCTGCAGATTGTCGCCGGAGATTTCCATGGCATCAACACGCTGGAACACCAGCCCGCCAAGGTGATG
>JBFGFW010000078.1:0-8428 GCA_041579395.1 Sulfitobacter sp. | reverse complement strand
GCATTGCGGCGTTGTAGCCGTAGTAACTGGGCAGCGAATGCAGCCTGCGCGCGTCCCCCCCGGCAGAAGCCATCGCACGCCGCCGCGCCAAGGCGTACGCCCCGACCGTCAAGATCAGAACAGCCACAACCAACAACGTGGATGGTGCCAATGTCAGAAAACTGGTCAAGTTAGCCTCCGGGCCTGCTGAAGGCGTTTAGGAGCCGGAGCCCATCACAGTCTCATTGGCGACGGCGTCCTGCGTGGTGGCCAGATCGGGGTCAGACACAAGGCCGTATTCGGCAAGCGGACCGTCCGGCCCTGCAATTTCATCCGCGACGAAAAACTCAGCGAATTCCTTCAGGCCAGGGATCACGCCGATATGCGCTTTCTTGACGTAGAAGAACAATGGACGCGATACCGGATAATCGCCCGACGCAATGGTTTCGACCGTGGGCTCAATGCCGCCCATCGTCGCAACTTGCAGCTTGTCGGTGTTGTTTTCATAAAAAGCGAGGCCAAAAACGCCGATGCCGTCCTTGTTGCTTTCGATGCGAGCCAGTGTTTCGGTGTAGTCGCCATCAATATCGACCGATTTGCCATCGGTGCGCAACGTGATGCACGCCTTTTCGGCGGCTTTCTTGTCATCGCCATTGGCGGCCAGAAACGCGTCGAAATCACCGGTGGCTTCGCAGCCCGCCAAAATTACCTTTTCCTCGAATACTTCGCGGGTGCCGTGCTTGGTGCCGGGAATATAGGCCTGAATCGGCTGGTCGGGGAAGTTGGCGTTCACATCGGCCCAGGACGCATAAGGATTTGCGACAATGGCACCGTCAACGACCACTTCGGCGCTCAGTGCCTTGTACCAATCCTCGGGGGTGAATTCAAATGTCATGCCGTTGATGTCAGACGCGAACACGATGCCGTCATAGCCGATGCGCACTTCGATGATGTCGGTCACGCCGTTGGCCGTGCATACTTCAACCTCGGAGCTTTTGATTTCGCGCGATGCGTTGGCGATGTCGATGGTGTTTTCGCCCACCCCTTCGCAGAACCGCTTGAGGCCCGCAGACGAACCGCCCGATTCGACCACGGGCGTGGGGAAATCAAAGTTTTCGCCAAAAGCTTCGGCGACGATCGACGCATAGGGCAGCACCGTCGAAGACCCGGCGATCTGTACTTGATCGCGCGCGGCGGCGGCGGTGGCAGAAAATGCGGCGATGGCCAATGCGGATGTGGTAAATTTAACGAGTGACATGAAGTCTCCTGTCAGCGTGAAAAAGTCGGTCACCATCGCGGTGATCCTGCCGGGAATCTAGGGTCGTTACGCTGTGCTTTTGTGTCAGCGGTGTTACAGTTTTATGACAAGACCGCAGCCATCTGAGGAATTATCGGGCTTGATCCGTCACCAACGGCAGGACGGCGGTAAACTGCGCGCCCTGCCCCGGGCTACTGGTGATTTTCAGCCGCCCGCGGTGGCGGTTCAGAATATGTTTGACGATGGCCAATCCCAATCCGGTCCCGCCAACCGCGCGGCTGCGGTGACTGTCGGCGCGGTAAAAACGTTCCGTCAGGCGGGGCAGATGCAGGGCGTCGATGCCCGGACCATGATCTGTCACCGCGACGCGCACCGCCGGTCCGCGCAGCGACGGATCATGTGGATCGGTGACAACGTCAATGTCGACCGTCTTATCGGGGCCGCCGTATTTGATCGCGTTTTCCACCAGATTGGTGAACACCTGAAGCAGTTGATCCGGGTCACCGATGACGGGCAGCGGATCAACCCCGATCCGTGGAGCCAGCGTCACATGCGCCTCGGCTGCCAAGGGTTCCAGATTGCGGACGGTGGCCCGCAGCACCGCACGCAGATCCAGCGGGCTGGTGGGGCGCACCCGTTCATCCGATTCAACCCGCGACAGCGACAGGAGGTCGCCGACAAGACGGTTCATGCGCTCGGCCTCGCGGTTCATGATGCTGAGGAACCGGTCGCGGGCCACAGGATCGTCGCGTGCCGGTCCGCGCAACGTCTCGATAAAGCCCATGAGAGCGGTCAGCGGCGTGCGCAATTCATGGCTGACATTGGCTACGAAATCGCGGCGCATCGCGCTGGCTTTGGTGACTTGGGTGATGTCCTGAAAGCTAAGTATGACATATTCCAGCCCCGCCACCCGGCGCAGATGGACGCGGTAGGCGGTACCGTTGGCCCCCGCGTTGGCGCGATAATCCGCCTCGCGCGGGATATCGTCGTGCAGACACATCTCAACAGCCTCCACCAAGGCCGGTTGTCGCAACGCATTGATATAATGGCGTTCCAGCGCGCCCTGCCCGACGAGGGCCTGCGCTGCGGCGTTCATCGCCACGATCCTCTCGGCCCGGTTGACGGCCAGCGTCGGAAGCGGCAACGCCTCAAGCAGTGCAGCGATGGGCGGCGGCGCCATTGCGTTCTACAGTGGTTTCAAATCACGGCGAAACCGCAGTGCATTTTCCTGATAATGCACAGCGCTGGCCGTCAGACCCGCAATGGCCGCGTCGTCCAACATGCGCACCACCTTGCCCGGCACCCCCATCACCAGCGACCCGTCCGGGATCACCTTGTTTTCAGTGATCAACGCGCCCGCCCCGACCAGACAGTTCTTGCCAATTTTTGCCCCGTTCAGCACCGTGGCCCCCATCCCGATCAGTGAATTATCCCCGACTTCGCAGCCATGCAGCATCACCTTGTGGCCGATGGTGCAGTTTTCGCCGATTGTCAGCGGACAGCCCGGATCTGTATGAAATACGCAGTTTTCCTGCACATTGCTGCCCCGGCCCACATGGATCGCCTCGTTGTCACCGCGCAAGGTGGCACCGAACCAGACCGACGACCCCGCCTCAAGAACCACATTGCCGATGACATTAGCATCAGGGGCGACCCAAGCGCTGTCATCCAAGGTTGGGACCATGTTGGCCAAAGCATAAAGTGTCATTTTGTGTCCTCAAATTCAGCTTGCAGCGCGCGGACGTGGTCCACCAGTTTGGGTTGCTGCGACAGGCGCAAACGCTCGGCGGTGATGATCGCCTTCAGCCGCGCTTCGGTATCAACCAGATCATCGTTGATCAGGACGTAGTCATAGCCATCCCAGTGGCTGATCTCGTCCCAGCTTTTCTCCATTCGCAGGGCGATGGTTTCGGGATCATCCTGGCCGCGCGTCTCGAGCCTGCGGCGCAGTTCGCGGATGGACGGCGGCAGGATGAAGATGGACAGCACATGCTGTTTCAGCGCCGAATTGCTGATCTGCTGGGCCCCCTGCCAGTCCACGTCAAACAAGACGTCGCGCCCGTTATCAATGGCCTTTTGCACCGGGCCGCGCGGCGAGCCGTAGTAGTTGTTGAAGACCCGCGCGTGTTCCAGCATCTCGCCATCGTTCACCATAGAGCGAAATGCGTCTTCGGAGGTGAAAAAATAGTCCTTGCCCTCGATCTCGCCCACCCGAGGCGGGCGCGTGGTGGCAGAAACCGAAAATTGCAGCGATGCATCCCAATCGCGCAGCTTGCGCGCCAGCGTAGATTTGCCCGCCCCCGAGGGTGAACTGAGGATGATCAAAAGGCCGCGTCGGTCGCTCATCAATTACTCCACATTCTGGACTTGTTCGCGCATCTGGTCGATCACCGCTTTCAGCGCCAGCCCGATGCGGGTCAGCTCGGTGTTCTGGGCCTTGGAACACAGGGTGTGGGCCTCGCGGTTGAACTCCTGCATCAGGAAATCCAGTTTGTGCCCCACCGCTCCGCCTTCGGCCAAAATATCACGCGCAGCGCCGACATGGGCCATCAGGCGGTCGATCTCTTCGGTGATGTCGGACTTGACCGCCAGCAGCGCCAGTTCCTGCGCCAGACGGTCCTGATCGACCCCGTCGGTGTTGTCCAGAACACGGCTGAGATTGCGCAGCAATGTCACGGCGACCTCATCCTTGCGGGCCTCTGCCAGCGCCGCTGCCTGACCTGTCAACAGGTCGATCTCCGCCAGTTGCCCGGTTAGCACATTTACCAGTGCCGCACCTTCTTTGGCGCGCATGCTATTGAAATTGTTTAACACTGTAGGGAATTCCATCAGCAGCGCCGTGGACAGGGCCGCAACGTCATCGGTCGTTGTAGACTGTTCTAGCACGCCGCGCATGGTGACAATATCGGTGGCTTTTGACGGGGCCAGCGACACGCCGGCATCCATCGCGCGCATCTCGATCTGGTGCAGCGCGTCAAGCACCGTGTCCAGTTGCGCTGCGTTGACGGTCAGCGCGCCTGCGGTTTCATCGCGCGTCACGCGCAGGTTGCAGGTGACATTTCCGCGCGCAATCGCCGCCGTCAACTGCTTGCGCAACCCTGCCTCCAGTCCGTCGATCCAATCGGGCACCCGCAGCCGAAGATCCAGCCCCTTGCCGTTGACCGACCGCAGTTCCCAGCCCCAACTGTGCGGGGCTAACGCACCGTTGGCAGAGGCGAAACCCGTCATTGAACGTATCATGGTCTGGTCCTTGTCGGCTGTGGTATCTGACCATGCTTAAAAGCCAAACTCGGATATGGGGCAAGTCGAAAGCCGCAGGCGTGACCCGCATCGCCTTACCAAGGGGTTAACCACATGCTGAGATTTGTCTGCAAATTATCATCGAACACGATAGACCGAAAGCAGAAGGCGCGCGTTACCAGATAAGAACCATGGATTAGCCCATGTTCTTTACCCGTCGCGTGAACGGCGGTCGAATTTTATTCAACAGGTGAAGCAGTTTCATGGACAAGTTTAAACAAAATGCGCAGAATGTCGTGAGTATGATGGATTATGACCCAGATCACAGCTTTGCGCTTCTCGCGCAGGTCGAAGCGTATTGGGACGCTCTGCGCGGCACCCAGATACTTCCCAATCGATCTGACATTGATCCGCGTGGCATCGAAGCCGCCCTCGAATACGCCTTTATTCTGGAACGCATCGCCCCAGGTGTTGCGCGTCTGCGCATCGCAGGCAGCCATCTGAGCGATCTGATGGGCATGGAAGTGCGCGGCATGCCGATCACGTCATTTCTGGGGTCGTCATCTCGGCGACAATTCAGCGACATGATGGAAGAACTGTTCGAGATGCCTGCAACCGGGTCTGTTACCCTGAAAAGCGAAGATGGCAACATTGACGCGCGGATGATCCTGCTGCCGCTGAAAAGCGACATGGGCGATGTCAGCCGCATGTTGGGCTGTCTGGTCACCAAGGGTCCGCTGTCGACATCGCCCTGCCGGTTCAACATCGTGAACACCCGCGTGCATCCGGTGATGGCAATATCCCATATCGCCCCTGCACCCGCACCAACCACCGCACCGGCACGTGGTTTTGCCGAACCCAAGGCGGCATTTGCCACGCCGCCGGTGAAATCACGCCCGCCTTATCTGCGTTTGGTCAAGACAGACAAGTAGCGGCCATCGCAACGCGAAACGGACAAGGAAAAGGCCGCGCATTCCAAAGACTGCGCGGCCATTCCGTCGATAGGCAATGATGCGATCAGCCGGCAGCCTTGATCTGATGCGCCGTGCGACGGGCTGAAAGCTCCTCGGCGACCAGAAATGCAAGTTCCAGCGACTGACTGGCGTTCAGGCGCGGATCGCAGGCCGTGTGGTACCGATCCGACAAATCCTCGTCCTGCACGGCGCGTACACCGCCCGTGCATTCGGTGACGTCCTGGCCGGTCATCTCAAAGTGGACACCGCCGGGGACTGTCCCCTCCGAGGCGTGCACGGCGAAGAATTCGCGCACTTCGCGCAGCACGGAATCGAACGGCCGGGTCTTGTAGCCACTGGACGATTTGATCGTGTTGCCATGCATCGCGTCACAGGTCCAAACGACGTTGGCCCCTTCCTCCTGCACGGTCTTAAGCAACCTTGGCAGGTGGTCGCCGACACTTCCCGCCCCAAAACGCGCGATCAGGGTCAGACGCCCCTCTTCGTTGTCGGGGTTCAGGGTTTTCATCAGCTTTTTGAGGTCGTCGCTGGTCATCGTCGGACCGCATTTCAGTCCAATCGGGTTTTGCACCCCACGCGCGAATTCAACATGCGCGCCGTCGGGCTGACGCGTGCGATCACCGATCCAGATCATGTGACCCGATCCCGCCAACCATTTGCCCGTCTGGCTGTCCTGACGGCACAGCGCCTCTTCGTATTCCAGCAACAGAGATTCGTGGCTGGTATAATATTCTACCGATTGCAGGGTATGCGCGGTTTCCGACGTGACACCAGCGGCAGCCATGAAATCCAGCGTGTCGGAAATACGGTTGGCGATTTCGCGGTATTTCTCGGCCTTCTCGCTTTCGGTAAAGCCAAGCGTCCAGCCGTGTACCTGATGAACGTCGGCATAACCGCCAGTTGAAAACGCGCGGATCAGGTTCAGCGTGGCAGCCGCCTGGGTGTAAGCGCGCAGCATCTTCTTGGGGTCCGGGATGCGGGCTGCCGGGGAAAACTCCAGCTCGTTGATGATATCACCGCGGTAGCTGGGCAATTCCACACCATCGACCACTTCCGTCGGTGCCGAACGCGGCTTGGCGAACTGACCCGCCATGCGCCCCAGCTTGATCACCGGCACCTTGGCACCGTGTGTCAGAACGATCGCCATCTGCAGCATCACCTTGAAAGTGTCGCGGATCAGGTCACTGCTGAACTGCTCGAAGCTTTCGGCGCAATCACCGCCCTGAAGCAAGAACGCTTCGCCCCTGCCCGCCGCCGCCAGATGCTTTTTCAACCGCCGCGCTTCGCCGGCAAAGACCAGCAACGGATACCGGGACAATTCAGCCTCGACCGCGTGCAGTGCGTCCTGATCAGGATAGTCGGGCATCTGGATCCGCGGTTTGGCGCGCCAGCTAGATTTGGTCCAATCGGTCATGTTATCTCTCCGAGGGTCGCTGTGCCGGTGATCCGGCGCAGGCATTTGAGCCAATGGTATACAAAAGCCTGCCTCGGGTGACCAGAACCGAAATTCACCCTATTGACGTCTGCGACCCGCCGTGAGCAAGGTTTTCGGCAGGTTTTTGGGTCCCTCCTTCAATCTGCGTCATTTTTTGTGAGTGAGAAAGGCAAGCGATGTCAGAAGCCCGCTCGGCAACACGCATCCCCTTGGAAAGCACCAAGCCACGCCTTTTTGTGTTTGTGCTTCTTGAAAACTTCACCATGCTCAGCTTTGCCTCGGCGGTGGAGTGTCTGCGGATTGCGAACCGAATGGTCGGTCGCGAGGCCTATCAGTGGCGGTTGATCGGCGAAGGCGGCGTCCGGGTGCGCAGTTCGGCGGGGGCGGAATTTGCATTGGATGGCGATCTGGAAGATCTGCGGCGCGAAGACACTTTGGTGGTTTGCGGCGGCATCGACGTGCAATCGGCCACCACCAAGAAACTGCTGGGTTGGCTGCGCCGCGAGGCGCGCAAGGGCATGATGGTGGGCGGGCTTTGTACCGCAGCCTATACGCTGGCACGCGCAGGCTTGTTGGATGGCAAGAAAGCGACGATCCACTGGGAAAACCAAGACAGCTTTATGGAAGAATTCGAGGAGGTCAATCTGACCAAGTCGGTCTTTGTCGTCGACGGCAACCGGATGACCACGGCGGGCGGCACGTCTTCGATCGACCTGATGCTGAAACTGATCGCCGATGATCTGGGTGAGGATCTGGCCAATTCCGTGGCTGACCAGCTGATCTACAGCTCGATCCGTACCGATCAGGATACGCAACGCCTGTCAGTGCCCACCCGGATCGGCGTGCGCCACCCCAAACTAAGCCAGGTCATCCAGATGATGGAGGCCAACATCGAAGAACCGATCAGTCCGTCGACGCTGGCCAAGGATGTGGGCATGTCAACCCGCCAGTTGGAACGGCTGTTCCGCCGCTATCTGAACCGAAGCCCCAAGCGGTACTATATGGAATTGCGCCTGCAAAAAGCGCGCAACCTGCTGATGCAAACGGATATGAGCGTGATCAACGTCGCCCTTGCCTGCGGCTTTGCCTCGCCGTCGCATTTCTCGAAATGCTACCGGGCGCATTACGATACCACACCCTACCGCGAACGCGGATCCCATGCGGCGCGGCTGTCGATCTAGGGCGAGCGATCAGCGCCGCTAAATTATTGCTACAGTGAATTCCCCCAAGGCACTCTGACGACATGGGCACAGTTGGTCGCAGTCGAAACAAGTGCCTGGCGAACCGACGTGACCCCGAGGATATCTATCATTCCATCCCGCACGAAACGGGTCGTCATGTTCTGGCCGGCCGGTGTACAAGCAACAAACAGCTGCATTGGACGACCGGACATGACAAAAGCAACCGTGCTGATCTTGGATTTCAAATCGACGGCCATGCTCCTTTTGTTGGCTTCGGTATGTGGCGGTTCGTTCTTCTTTGCCGAGATTGCTTTACGAGAGGTGCCACCACTTACCATCACGCTGCATCGGGTGTTCTGGG
>JBFGFW010000077.1:0-8437 GCA_041579395.1 Sulfitobacter sp. | reverse complement strand
TATGTCGTGATCGAACCGGGCCTTACCGACCTCACCTATGGTCAGATGATGACCGAAGAAGAGTTCATGGACGCCCAGGATGCCTATGGCATGGACGCTTTCACCGCCAACATCGGTGCTGAAGCGATCCGCGAAATGCTGGCCGCCATTGATCTGGAAGCCGAAGCGGACACGCTGCGTGCGGATTTGAAAGAAGCGACAGGCGAACTTAAGCCCAAAAAGATCATCAAGCGTCTGAAAGTCGTCGAATCGTTCCTCGAGTCCGGTAACCGGCCCGAGTGGATGGTCATGACCGTCATTCCGGTCATTCCGCCAGAGTTGCGCCCGCTGGTACCGCTGGACGGGGGCCGCTTTGCGACGTCCGACCTGAACGACCTCTATCGCCGCGTGATCAACCGGAACAACCGTTTGAAGCGTCTGATCGAACTGCGCGCGCCTGACATCATCGTGCGCAACGAAAAGCGCATGCTGCAGGAATCTGTCGATGCGTTGTTCGACAACGGTCGTCGCGGCCGCGTCATCACGGGTGCCAACAAGCGCCCGCTGAAGTCGCTGTCGGACATGCTGAAAGGTAAGCAGGGTCGCTTCCGTCAGAACCTTTTGGGCAAGCGCGTCGATTTCTCGGGTCGTTCGGTCATCGTGACCGGGCCCGAACTGAAGCTGCACCAGTGTGGTTTGCCCAAAAAGATGGCGCTAGAGCTGTTCAAGCCGTTCATCTATTCGCGGCTGGAAGCGAAAGGTCTATCTTCAACCGTGAAGCAGGCCAAAAAATTGGTCGAAAAGGAGCGTCCCGAAGTCTGGGACATCCTTGACGAAGTTATCCGCGAACACCCCGTCATGCTGAACCGTGCACCGACATTGCACCGTCTTGGCATTCAGGCGTTCGAACCCGTGCTGATCGAAGGTAAAGCCATCCAGCTGCACCCACTGGTCTGTTCGGCCTTCAACGCTGACTTTGACGGCGACCAGATGGCCGTGCACGTCCCGCTGAGCCTTGAGGCACAGTTGGAAGCGCGCGTGCTGATGATGTCGACCAACAACGTTCTGTCACCTGCAAACGGCGCGCCTATCATCGTGCCCTCGCAGGATATGATCTTGGGTCTGTACTATACGACCCTAGAGCGTGAAGGTATGGTAGGCGAAGGCATGGTGTTCGGGTCGGTCGACGAAGTCGAACACGCGCTTGATGCCGGTGCGATCCACCTGCATTCCAAGATCAAAGCGCGGATCAAGCAGATCGATGCCGAAGGCAACGAAGTGATGAAGCGGTTTGACACCACGCCGGGCCGTATTCGCCTTGGTGCGCTGCTGCCGCTGAACGCGAAGGCACCGTTCGATCTGGTCAACCGTCTGCTGCGCAAGAAAGAAGTGCAGCAGGTAATCGACACGGTCTATCGGTATTGCGGACAGAAAGAATCCGTCATCTTCTGCGATCAGATCATGACCATGGGTTTCCGCGAGGCGTTCAAGGCCGGTATCTCGTTCGGCAAGGACGACATGCTGATCCCTGAAACCAAGTGGACGCTGGTTGATGAAACACGCGATCAGGTCAAAGACTTTGAACAGCAGTACATGGACGGCCTGATCACTCAGGGTGAAAAGTACAACAAAGTTGTCGATGCCTGGTCCAAGTGTAACGACAAGGTCACCGACGCGATGATGGGTGCGATTTCGGCCACCACGTATAATGAAGACGGGTCCGAGCAGGAACCGAACTCCGTTTACATGATGGCCCACTCCGGTGCCCGTGGTTCGGTGACCCAGATGAAACAGCTGGGCGGGATGCGCGGTCTGATGGCGAAGCCGAATGGCGACATCATCGAGACGCCGATCATCTCGAACTTTAAAGAAGGTCTGACCGTTCTCGAGTACTTCAACTCGACGCACGGTGCCCGTAAGGGTCTGTCGGATACCGCTTTGAAGACTGCGAACTCGGGGTATCTGACGCGTCGTCTGGTCGACGTGGCGCAGGATTGCATCGTTCGTATGCATGACTGTGGCACCGATATGGCGATCACTGCCGAAGCTGCCGTTAACGACGGCGAGGTCGTGTCGTCCTTAGCAGAGCGTTTGCTGGGCCGAGTCGCCGCCGATGATATTCTGCGCCCCGGTACCGATGAAGTCCTGGTGCCCGCACAGACCATCATCGACGAACGTCTGGCTGACATCATCGACGAAGCCGCAGTTGCGTCCGCACGGATCCGCAGCCCGCTGACCTGCGAGGCCGAAGAAGGCGTCTGCGCCATGTGCTATGGTCGTGACCTTGCACGCGGTACTTTGGTGAATCAGGGTGAAGCTGTCGGCATCATCGCCGCGCAGTCCATCGGTGAACCCGGCACACAGCTGACCATGCGGACGTTCCACATTGGTGGTGTTGCCCAAGGTGGCCAGCAGTCGTTCCTTGAAGCATCGCAATCCGGCAAGATCGTGTTCGAAAACGCGCTGACCCTCGAGAACGCCGCAGGCGAGATCATGGTCATGGGCCGGAACATGAAACTGGCGATTGTGGATGACAACGGGGACGAACGTGCCAGCCACAAGGTCGGCTACGGTACGAAACTGTTCGTCAAAGACGGCCAGACCATTTCACGCGGCGACAAGCTGTTTGAATGGGATCCGTACACGCTGCCGATCATCGCGGAAAAGTCGGGCATGACCCGCTTTGTCGACCTTGTGTCGGGGATCGCTGTCAAAGACGAGACCGACGATGCGACAGGTATGACCCAGAAGATCGTGATCGACTGGCGTGCCGCACCCAAAGGCAACGAACTGAAGCCAGAGGTTATTCTGGTGGACGCAGATGGCGAACCGGTTCGCAACGATGCGGGCAACCCGGTGACCTATCCGATGTCCGTCGATGCGGTTCTGTCTGTCGAAGACCAGACCGAGATCAAGGCCGGTGACATCATTGCGCGCATCCCGCGTGAAGGTGCCAAGACCAAGGACATCACCGGTGGTTTGCCCCGTGTGGCCGAACTTTTTGAGGCACGCCGCCCCAAGGATCACGCCATCATCGCGGAAATCGACGGCTATGTGCGCTACGGAAAGGACTACAAGAACAAGCGCCGTATCTCGATTGAATCGTCCGAGGATCCGGATCACAAGGTTGAATACATGGTGCCCAAGGGCAAGCACATCCCGGTTGCGGAAGGTGACTTTGTCCAAAAGGGTGACTACATCATGGATGGCAACCCCGCACCGCACGATATCCTTGCGATCATGGGTGTAGAGGCTTTGGCCGACTACATGATCGACGAGGTGCAGGATGTTTATCGCCTGCAGGGTGTGAAGATCAACGACAAGCACATCGAAGTCATCGTACGTCAGATGCTGCAAAAGTGGGAAATCCAGGACAGTGGCGATACCACGCTGCTGAAAGGCGAACACGTGGACAAGCAGGAATTCGACCATGCCTGCGAGAAAGCGATCTCCAAGGGCGGCCGTCCGGCAACGGGCGAACCGATCCTTCTAGGGATTACCAAGGCGTCGCTGCAAACCCGCAGCTTCATCTCGGCGGCGTCGTTCCAGGAAACCACACGCGTGTTGACCGAAGCGTCGGTTCAGGGCAAGCGCGACAAACTGGTTGGCCTGAAAGAGAACGTGATCGTTGGCCGTTTGATCCCGGCCGGTACCGGCGGTGCCACCATGCAGATGCGCAAGGTTGCATCTGATCGTGACAACGTCGTTATCGAAGCACGTCGCGAAGAGGCCGAAACCGCCGCCCGCCTGGCAGCGCCCAAGCCTTCGGATGATGTGGTCGGCGGTGATGTGTTCGACACCGTGGTCGGCGACGACGAAAGCCGCAACTGATCCTTGATCAAATCTGAAAATCAAAAGCCCCCGCCGTGGTGACACGGCGGGGGCTTTTTCTATGTTTACCAACAAAGTCACCTGACGGATCACGGCGTTTGGCAGAGGGACAGGCATCGGTCCTGAACAGCCGCTTATCCGGACGCCGGTCTGGTCTTTGCCCCCGGCTTGGGTCAAAGATCGCGGCACCCCAATAGTGAAAGCCAATCCATGTCGCCAAATCTGATCGGAGCGTTGTTCATGATGGGGTCGATGGCGGCCTTTACCCTGAATGACACGATGACCAAGACCACCGGCGGCGATGTCCCGTTGTTCCAACTGCTGTTCGTGCGCGGACTGATTTCGCTATCGTTGCTGCTGGTACTGTGGGGGCGGTTGGGGCCGTTGCACTTCCGCCTTAGCCGCAAGGATTGGAAGCTCGTCGGGATCAGATCCGCATCGGAGGTGGCAGCCAGCTTTTTCTTCGTGACCGCCTTGTTCAACATGCCGTTGGCGAACCTGAGCGCCATCTTGCAGTCGCTTCCGTTGACGGTAACGCTGGGGGCCGCACTGGTCTACCGCGAGGCGGTCGGGTGGAAGCGGCTGTCGGCCATTCTGGTCGGCTTTATGGGGGTGATGCTGATCGTCAAGCCGGGCACGGCCGGATTCAACATCTGGTCTGTCTATGCCCTGATTGCAGTGCTTTGCGTCACCGTACGTGATCTCAGCACGCGGCGGCTGTCAAGGGAAGTGCCGTCCATGACTGTCACGTTAGCGGCCGTGATGTCGGTGACAGGCTTTTCGGCGTTTGCGCAATTGACCACACCTTGGGTGCCGATCGTTCCAGTCGATATGACCGCGATCGCGGCGGCTGCGGTCTTCGTGCTGATCGGCTATTACCTCAGCGTGCAGACCATGCGCGTTGGCGACGTTTCGTTCATCGCTCCGTTTCGGTACACCGGGCTGATCTGGGCGCTGATATTGGGATGGTTGGTGTTTGGCGATTGGCCGCTGCCGTCGACGTTGATCGGGGCAGCGGTTGTGGCGGCGACGGGGCTTTTCACGCTTTACCGCGAACAGAAGCTGGCGCGTGCGGCACGGGCCTAACCTTTGGCAAAGGCCGCGCGTACAGCATTGATGTCGATGGCAAACCGGGTGCGAAACAGGGCGATGTCCTTGTCTGACAAGGGGGTCAGGACGACGGGTGCGACGTCTTTCTGGCGGGAATCGTTGAAATCGTTGTGGCCGCGGATGTACATTGCGGGGTCGGCAAAGCTGACCGCGGGCATGAAGCGCGGCAACTTGTCATGGGCAAAATTCATGATTGTCAGCTGACAATTTCCATTCACGAACATCGCCAGTGCCGCCGTATAGAATGGCCGGTAGGTGGGCGTCGCGGCAATGCCAGCGGCGCTGAATTCAGCGATAAAGCCTTTGTTCCAATCCAGTGCGACACTCTTGTGCTGCACCAACAGCGGCGCGCAATCGTCGACCGCCTTGCGCAGCTTGGCAATGAAATCGATGGGAACCGCATCGTCATCGTCAAACCGAAATTGCACGCAGGGATCAGCGGGATGCGCACGCGCGCCGTTCAGGATCTCTTTCATCACTTCGCGGTGGGGACGGGGTGGCTCTGCAACGATCCGCGCCTGCGGCAGGGGGGCGATCAAGGCGCGCAACCGGTCCAGATGCACCTTTGGCAGACTGTCACCCACCAGAACGATCAACTCGAAATCCGGGTCGGTCTGTGCCATCAGGCTGGGCAGGGCGACCGTTTCAAACAGGCGAAAGCGTTCTTCCAGACGCACGGAATCATAGAGATAGGCCATCCGGTCCCGAGATGTGTCATGGCCCACCTGAAACCCCCCAAGTGCCGGGTATGAGAAGCGGCACAGGCCGATGATCTGCATGGATGTGCGCCCTTCATGGCCCAATTGAATAAGGCCAAACATGATCGGGCAGGGCGGTGCAATGCAAGCGCCTTTTCATGCGGCGAGCGTCAGTGGACCCGGCGGTTCGGGTGCTGTTGACAGTGGCGGCGCAACTGCCTATACGCCCCCTATCTCGGATGTGGGGGTCGCCCTGCTTTGCCGACATCATAGTACCTGTGGTCACGATCCGGTCTAATGCTGACTCGATCCTCTGTTACCCCACCGCCTCGTTTTCCTCGGTACGGAAACGCTGCGGTGATTTTGCCTTGCGCCACTGGTGCAAGTCAGAATTCAGCTTTGCGGACGCGTGAAGTGACCGAAACATAAACCGCATTGGGGTTCGCCCCGCTGCACCACATATCTGAGCTAAACGGGGATAAAACCGGAATGCCAACGATCCAGCAGCTGATCCGCAAACCGCGCCAGCCTAAAATCAAACGTTCGAAGTCCATGCACCTGCAGGAATGCCCGCAAAAGCGCGGCGTCTGCACACGTGTGTACACCACCACACCTAAGAAGCCGAACTCGGCCATGCGGAAGGTCGCCAAAGTGCGTCTGACCAACGGTTTCGAAGTAATCAGCTATATTCCGGGTGAATCGCACAACCTTCAGGAGCACTCGGTGGTCCTGATCCGTGGCGGTCGTGTAAAAGACCTTCCCGGTGTGCGCTATCACATCCTGCGCGGTGTTCTGGATACCCAAGGTGTCAAAGACCGTAAGCAGCGCCGCTCCAAGTATGGTGCAAAGAAGCCAAAATAATTTGGGTAGGTCTGAGACCATTGTTCGCCTGGTGCGTCGATGGTTTCAGATTTTCCGCCTTGCTTGCCCTTCGGGGAGTGAGCTGGGGTTGAGGTAAGACCGAACGCGCAGGATGCAGGACGCATCCGTCACCGGGACAAAACCCACCCTGGCACGAGACAATTAGGAGCCTAGAATGTCACGTCGTCACGCCGCTGAAAAACGCGAAGTCCTGCCAGATGCCAAGTATGGCGATCTGGTCCTTACGAAATTCATGAACAACCTGATGATCGACGGTAAGAAGTCGGTCGCAGAGCGTATCGTCTATAACGCGATGACCCGCGTCGAAGACAAGATCAAACGCGCACCCATCGAAGTGTTCCACGAAGCCCTGGACAACATCAAGCCTTCCCTCGAGGTGCGGTCGCGCCGCGTCGGTGGTGCGACCTATCAGGTACCCGTCGAGGTTCGCCCCGAGCGCCGCGAAGCGCTGGCCATCCGCTGGGTGATCAAGGCATCGCGTTCGCGCAACGAGAACACGATGGAAGAGCGCCTTGCCGGCGAATTGATGGACGCTGTCCAGTCGCGCGGCACCGCTGTGAAAAAGCGCGAAGACACGCACAAGATGGCCGACGCCAACAAGGCGTTCAGCCACTACCGCTGGTAATTCGGGCGGGTTAATCCGCCCCCGTCGCGTCCCAACAAGGGGCGCGATAAACCCGTTTCAGATATATTCGAGGAAGCAGCCCCATGGCACGCGACTATCCGCTCCAACGTTACCGTAACTTCGGCATCATGGCCCACATCGATGCAGGTAAAACCACCTGCTCCGAACGGATCCTGTTCTATACCGGCAAATCCCACAACATCGGTGAGGTGCACGATGGTGCCGCAACGATGGACTGGATGGAGCAGGAGCAGGAACGCGGCATCACGATCACGTCCGCTGCGACCACAACTTTCTGGCAGCGTCAGGAAGAGCCAACAGAAGACGCCACATCCGACACCAAGTACCGGATGAACATCATCGACACCCCAGGCCACGTTGACTTTACCATTGAAGTCGAACGTTCCTTAGCTGTTCTTGACGGCGCGGTTGCCGTTCTGGATGCCAACGCGGGTGTTGAGCCACAGACTGAAACCGTTTGGCGTCAGGCTGACCGCTACAAGGTTCCGCGGATCGTTTTCGTGAACAAGATGGACAAGATCGGCGCTGACTTCTTCAACTGCGTGAAGATGATCAAGGACCGTACCGGTGCGACACCGGCACCGATCCAGATTCCAATCGGTGCCGAAACCGAACTGGAAGGCATGGTCGATCTGGTCACCATGAAGGAATGGGTCTGGGCAGGTGAAGATCTGGGTGCAAGCTGGGAACAGCGCGACATCCGTGACAGCCTGAAGGATCTGGCCGACGAGTGGCGCGCCAACCTCATCGAGATTGCGGTCGAGATGGACGACGACGCTATGGAAAACTACCTGATGGATGGCGCAGAGCCGGACATAGATACATTGCGCAAGCTGATCCGCAAGGGCACGCTGGCGATCAAGTTCATCCCTGTTCTGTGTGGTTCCGCCTTCAAGAACAAAGGTGTTCAGCCGCTGTTGAACGCCGTCATCGACTATCTGCCATCGCCGGTAGACGTTGTTGATTACTTGGGCTTCAAACCCGGCGACGAGACAGAAACACGCAACATCCCGCGCCGCGCGGATGATAACATGGCGTTCTCTGGTCTGGCGTTCAAGATCATGAACGACCCCTTCGTGGGATCGTTGACTTTCACGCGCATCTACTCCGGGAAGTTGAACAAGGGCGACACGCTTTTGAACTCGACCAAAGGCAAAAAAGAGCGCGTTGGTCGTATGATGATGATGCACTCCAACGAGCGTGAAGAAATTCAAGAAGCGTTCGCTGGCGACATCATCGCGCTGGCTGGTCTGAAAGACACCACGACCGGTGACACGCTGTGTTCCGTTTC
>JBFGFW010000076.1:0-8446 GCA_041579395.1 Sulfitobacter sp. | reverse complement strand
TCGCTCGTTGCCCTTTTTGAAGGCTCGAATTTCTTGCCAATGTCCAACTTTTGGTTTGCCGTCTTGGTAGCCACCCTATATCTGGTGGTGATGCAGGTGAAGGCGTTGTGGTTACGGCCGTTAGTCAAGGGTCGCTATATGCATATGAATACAGGACTCGTCTTTGTCGCTATCATCGGGGCTGCCCTGATTTCGGGCATCCTGGCTGCCCTGATTATCCTGCCTGTCCTGGTCACGCTTGGTCAAATCGGACATTATGTCCGTGCCAGGCTGTTGGGCCTCAATCCCTGGCCCCTAGCTGATCTACCGCTTACGACGGCATCCATTAACCCTGAATCTGAGACGTTAATCCGATTGGGTCAACCACCATTAAGTACTGTGCTGCGCCTGGAAACAAAGACGCGAAATTGCCACATTTTTGGGGGGTTGGTTTCGATCCCGATGAAAGTCCTCGGAAACAATTTCCCGATTTCGCGGGCTTTGATCAAAAAGCGCAAATAGATGCGATTCCCTTGATGGTTGTTACGCGAGAATGCGAATCTTTGGTGCAGTCAGGGGACCTATGCAGCGTCTGGCCACAAAAAAACGCCCCACTTAAAGGCGGGGCGTTTAAATTGCATGCTGTGGATATTAACGGTTTTCAATGTCCACGTAATCGCGGCTGGTTTCGCCCAAGTACAACTGGCGCGGGCGGCCGATCTTGAGTTGCGGGTCGCTGATCTGTTCTTTCCACTGCGAAATCCAGCCGACAGTCCGCGCAAGCGCAAAAATCGGGGTGAACATCGAAGTCGGGAAACCCATCGCTTCGAGGATGATGCCAGAATAGAAATCGACATTCGGAAACAGCTTCTTCTCTGCGAAATACGGATCTTCAAGCGCTTGTTTTTCCAGCTCTTTTGCCACCTGAAGGATCGGATTGTTCTCGACGCCCATAAGTTCAAGCACTTCGTCTGCGCTTTCTTTCATGACGGTCGCGCGGGGGTCGAAGTTCTTGTAGACGCGGTGGCCAAAACCCATCAGACGGAATGGATCGTTCTTGTCCTTGGCGCGGGCTATGAATTCAGGAATCCGGTCCGGCGTGCCTATTTCCTTGAGCATTTCAAGGCAGGCTTGGTTTGCACCGCCATGCGCCGGCCCCCAAAGGCAAGCGATCCCCGCCGCGATACACGCAAACGGGTTCGCGCCCGAGGACGACGCCAACCGCACGGTCGAGGTCGAGGCGTTCTGCTCGTGATCGGCATGCAGGGTAAAGATCCGGTCCATCGCGCGGGACAGGATCGGGTCTACGACATAATCCTCCGCCGGGACGGCAAAGCACATGCGCAGGAAGTTACCCGCATAATCGACATCGTTGCGCGGATAGATGAATGGTTGCCCGATGGTGTATTTATAGGCCATCGCGGCAATCGTCGGCATCTTGGCAATCAGGCGGATCGTGGCGACCTCGCGCTGGTGCGCATCGTTGATGTCGGTGCTGTCATGGTAGAACGCGGACATTGCGCCCACAACGCCGACCATGATCGCCATGGGGTGCGCGTCGCGACGGAAGCCCCGAAAGAAATTGATCATCTGCTCGTGAATCATGGTGTGGTTGGTCACCAGTTCCTCGAACTCCTCCAACTGCGTGGTTGACGGCAGATCACCGTAAAGCAGCAGGTAACACACCTCAAGATAGTGGGATTTACCAGCAAGCTGTTCGATCGGATAGCCCCGGTGCAGCAGCACGCCTTCGTCGCCGTCGATAAAGGTGATTGTGCTGTCGCAGGCCGCTGTCGAGGTAAAGCCGGGATCATAGGTAAAGATGTTCGCCTGCGCGTAAAGCTTGCGGATATCCATGACATCCGGCCCCACGGTCGGTGTAAAAATAGGCAATTCAAAGCTTTTTCCGTCGATGGTCAACGTTGCGGATTTTGTACTTTCGGCCATGAAGTCCCTTTCAATCGTTTTCGACAGGCATTCTACCCACCGTCGGACACGAACCTGGATTGGCCCGTGCCATGTGTTATCGCGGTCTAAATTGAAATATGATTAAGCATATCTCAGATCGCCGCATCCTCTAGACGGGCAAGGCTTTCGTCGCGTCCCAGCACCAGCATCATATCGAAAACCGATGGGGTGGCCGCCCGCCCGGCAAGTGCTGCACGCAGCGGACCTGCCAATTTGCCAAATTTCGTATCTTGCGATGCTGCAAAGCTGTTGAGTGCGTCTTCCAGCGTCTCTTTGGTCCACCTAACATTTCGCAACTGCGGCGTCAATTCTGCCAGCATCTTGCGGGCATCGGCATCCAGGTTCTTGATCGCCTTCTCGTCCGGCCCAATCGGGCGCTGGTTCAGTATAAACGCCGCCTTCTCAAGGAGTTCCGGGAAGGTCTTTGCCCGATCCTTGAGGCAGTACATCGCAGCCTGCAACCCGTCGGCCTGCTGCGACGTAAGGGCAGGCAGACCTGCGGCGGCGAGGTACTGCTCAATTTCGCGCCGCAATGCGGCATCGTCGCTGACCGCGATATGCTGGCCGCAGATGCTTTCTAGTTTCTTGAGATCGAACTGTGCCGGGCTTTTGCGGATCCCGTCCAGATCGAACCATTCCAGCGCCTGCACATCGCTGAAGAACTCGTCGTCGCCATGGCTCCACCCCAGACGCGCCAGATAGTTGCGCATGCCAGCGGCCGGAAAGCCCATGGCCTGATATTCCTGCGCACCCAAAGCCCCGTGACGCTTCGACAGTTTCTTGCCGTCGGGCCCGTGGATCAGCGGAATATGGGCCCAGACCGGCACGTCCCATCCCATCGCGTCATAGATCATCATCTGGCGCGCGGCGTTGTTCAAATGGTCATCGCCCCGGATCACATGGGTTACGCCCATGTCGTGATCATCCACCACCACGGCAAGCATGTAGATCGGCGTGCCATCAGACCGCAACAGCACCATGTCGTCGAGTTGGTCGTTGCCGATTTTCACGTCGCCCTGCACGGTATCGCGGATCACCGTTTCGCCGGTCAGCGGGGCCTTGATGCGGATCACGAACGGCGCGTCCGGGTGCGTCGCCGGATCGGCATCGCGCCACGGAGAACGATACAGCGTGCTGCGCCCCTCGGCCTTGGCGGCATCGCGAAAGGCGGCGATTTCGTCCTGCGTGGCAAAGCATTTGTACGCTTTGCCTTCCGCCAACAATTCCCGTGCGACTGCGGCATGGCGGGGCGCGTTGTCAAATTGGCTGACGATATCGCCATCATGGTCCAGCCCCAACCACGCCAACCCTTGCAAGATCGCTTGCGTTGCCTCGGGCGTGTGGCGGGCGCGGTCGGTGTCTTCGATGCGCAGCAGGAATTTACCGCCACGCCCGCGCGCATAAAGCCAGTTGAACAGCGCGGTACGCGCCCCGCCGATGTGCAGATAGCCGGTCGGCGATGGGGCGAAGCGGGTGACGACGGGCGATGTCATGGGGCTGGCGGTCCTTTCAGCGGAATTCTACGGCTTTCGCCGCAAAAACGGCACCGTTTATCATTTGCTAACCATGATCAGGCTAGCGTTGCAGCCTGTCTATCCAGTGCGGGGATCGGGGGCAAGTATGGGCCTGTTGCAAGGTCTTGCGCAAATGATGCAGCGCCAGCGCGGGCATCTGCTTGGCTGGGTGCCCATCTGTCTGGCTTGTGGGATAGGTACCTATTTTTCCCTGCGGTTCGAGCCGTCGGTGCTGACACTCTGCGCGCTTGGGGCGGCGGCAGGCTTGCTTTGCGTGCTGGCGGGCAGGTTGCCAGAGCCGGTTGCCCCGCTTGTGCTGGTGCTGGCCTTTGGCCTGATCGGTTTCGATCTGGCAGCTTTGCGGGCGCACTATGTTGGCGCACCGGTGCTTGGCTGGCGCTATTACGGGCCGGTGGAAGGGCGGATCGTTGCGATTGACCGCAGCCAATCCGACGCGCTGCGCCTGACGCTGGACCGGGTGGTGCTGGCGCGCGTGCCACCGGCACGAACGCCCAACCGGGTGCGGATTTCGCTGCACGGCGACCAGGCCCACAGCATCGCGGCAGCGCCCGGTCTGCAGGTGATGACCACCGGCCATCTGTCGCCGCCAAGTGGGCCGGTCGAACCAGGCGGATTCGATTTTCAGCGCCACGCCTGGTTTGCGGGACTGGGGGCGGTGGGCTATTCTCGGGTACCCTTGCTGGGGGCCGCACCGGCACAGGATGGGCATGCTGGGTTGGTGGTTTTGCGGGTGCGCATGGCGGCGTCTGCACGTATCCAAGCGACGCTGGGCGGCGACATTGGCGGCTTTGCCACGGCCATCACCACGGGCGACCGCAGCGCCATCAGCCAGTCGGCGCTGATTGATTTGCGGGCCAGCAACCTTGCGCATCTGCTGGCGATTTCTGGTCTGCACATGGGGCTGCTCAGCGCGGTTGTCTTCGGTGCGCTGCGCCTGATCTTAAGCGTGATCCCGTGGATCGCCCTGCGTTGGCCGACGCGCAGCCTGGCCGCGGCTGGTGCGCTGGTGGCGGCGACGGGGTATCTGGCGCTGTCGGGCGGCAATGTCGCGACTGAACGGGCGTTCGTGATGGTGGCGGTCGCCTTGGGCGCGTTGATTTTGGGGCGGCGCGCGCTGACCTTGCGTGCGGTGGCCATCGCCGCGACGGTCGTGCTGGTGCTGCGGCCCGAGGCGTTGATGGGACCGGGGTTTCAAATGTCTTTTGCGGCCACCACGGCGCTTGTCGCGGTGTTCGGCTGGTTGCGCGACGCGGCGGTGCCGCTTGGCCCCAAATGGCTGGCACCGGTGGTCGCCACATTCATTTCGTCGGCAGTGGCGGGGGCGTTTACCGCCCCGGTGGGGGCCGCGCATTTCAACACCCTGTCGCATTTCGGGTTGATCGCGAACCTGCTGTCGGTGCCGCTGATGGGCCTGCTGGTCATGCCTGCTGCGGTCGCTTCGCTTGTGCTGGCCCCGCTGGGAATGGACCCAATGGCATTGTGGGTGATGGGGCTTGGCCTGCGCTGGATCCTGGGTGTTGCAGGTTTCTTTGCGGGACTTGAGGGCGCGCAGGGCCATGTCGTCACGCCGGGCCCGTGGGTGTTGCCGTTGTTGGCGCTTGGGTTTTTAGGGCTGCTGCTGTGGCAGGGGCGGTTGCGATATGCCGGGCTGCTGGCTGTGCTGGCCGGGTTTTGGCTGTGGACCGTCGCGGACCGTCCTGCGGTACTGATCGCGGATCAGGGCACGCTCGTGGGGGTGATGACGCCCGAGGGTCGCGCGCTCAGCAAGCCTAAAGGCGCGGGCTTCGTGGGGTTGAACTGGCTGGAAAATGACGGCGATGGTGCAGAACAGCCCGACGCGGCGGCGAGGTGGGGCGATGCGCAGCGCGTGGCGGGGCGCGAGATCATCCATCTGTCGGGCAAACGGGCGCTGGCAGCGTTCGGACGCTGCAGCGCCGGTCAAATCGTGGTCAGCTCGACCCCGGTGCCTGACACCCTTGGCCCCTGCGACGTGTTCGATCCGCTGCGGTTGCGCCAGACGGGTGCCGTGGCCATGTGGATAACGGGCACCGGACTGGTCCCGCACACGGCCCGTCAGGCGGCGGGCACGCGGCTATGGACCCGTTGGCCCGACGGCAAGGATCAGTAGGTTCGGATCAACCCGACCAACCGGCCCTGAACCTTGACCTGATCGGCAGCGAAAACGCGGGTCTCATACGCGGGGTTGGCAGCCTCAAGTGCGATGGAGGTGCCGTTGCGCCTGAACCGCTTCAGCGTCGCTTCGTGATCTTCGACCAATGCAACCACGATGTCGCCGTCATCGGCCACGGACGTTTCGCGGATCACAACAACGTCGCCGTCATTGATGCCGGCGTCGATCATCGAATCGCCTTTGACCTCCAAGGCATAGTGATCGCCGCTGCCCCGGATCATATTGCCGGGCACCGCGACCGAATGGGTCATGGTATTGATCGCTTCGATTGGGACACCGGCAGCGATGCGCCCCATCATCGGCACATCGAACGACGCGTTGGTCAAGGGTTGTGCGGCGGCAGGGGGGGGCATGTCGGGCCGATCGCCATCAATGACCCGCGGCGTAAAGCCGGACCCCGGCAAGCCGCCCATGCTATCGGGCAGTTTCACCACTTCGATGGCGCGCGCGCGGTGCGCCAGACGGCGGATAAAACCGCGTTCTTCCAATGCGGTGATCAGTCGGTGAATGCCGGATTTGGACCGCAGATCCAACGCTTCTTTCATCTCGTCAAAACTGGGCGGGACACCGTCGCGCTGCACGCGCTTGTGAATGAAAGCCAGCAGATCGAGTTGTTTTTTCGTCAGCATCCGAACAGTCCCTATCATTATTGGTTTGGGTTTGTTCTAGGGATGTTCCTGTTTTGTGTCAACTCAATTGGTTTTCGTCTAAAGGTCGATACACTCAATCAATTCGCCCCTCGTGCGGGCCTGATCCTGCGGGGGGCGGATCATCAGCACATCGGCCTGCGCCAGAATGCTTAACAGCGAGCTGTCCTGATTGTCGACGGGCGTCACGTGGCCGTCTTGCACCCGCGCACGCATGTAATGGGCCCGAGGTCCGCCTTCAGGCAAGTTGACGGCCAGCGGCAAGGACCGGCGCGGTGCGGCCTGCGCGGGCAGCCCCAGCATCTTGCGCAGCACCGGGGCCACGAAAACCACGCCGCAGACCATGGCCGATACCGGGTTACCGGGCAGGCCGATCATCGGCACGCCGCCCAAGCGCCCGGCCATCAGCGGCTTGCCGGGGCGCATCGCAACTTTGTAGAACGATTGGGTCATGCCCATCTCGGCCGCCACGGGGGCGACCAGATCGTGATCCCCGACTGAGGCACCGCCGATGGTAATGATCAGATCGGCATCTTGCGCCATGACAAACGCCTGCCGCAGCGACGCGGCAGTATCGCGTGCGATCGGGATCATCCGCGAACGCGCGCCGATCTGGTCCAGCAGTGCCGCCAGGCCAAAGGTGTTCGACGCGATGATCTGATCGGGGCCGGGGGTCTCGCCGGGTTGAACCAATTCGTTGCCGGTGGCGATGATCGCGATTTGCGGGGCGATGCGGACGGGCACATCGGCCACGTTCATCGCCGCCAGCAAGGCAATGTCAGCAGGGCGCAGCAGCCTTGGCGCGGCCATCACGTCACCTTGCTTGAAGTCACCACCCGCCGGGCGGATGTTGGTCTTGCCGTCAATATCGTGGCCCAGCATCAGCAGATCGCCGCGCCGGGTGGTGTCTTCCTGAATCACCACGAAATCAGCGCCGTCTGGGATCGGTGCGCCGGTAAAGATGCGCACGGCCTGACCGGGTTTGACCTTGCCGTCAAAGCGGTTGCCTGCGGCGGCTTCGCCGATAACCTTGAACATCGCGTCGGGTTCGACCTCGGCCTGACGCAGGGCGTAGCCATCCATGGATGACGCGGCAAAGGGTGGCTGGGTGCGCGTGGCAGTTACATCTTCGGCCAGCACCCGGCCCGCCGCGCGGCGCAGCGGCACCCGTTTAACGCCCATTGGTGTCACCAGATCAAAAAGCTGCGACAGGGCATCTTCGACCGAGATCATGGTGCGTCGTACCGGCCCGATTTGCCGCCGTCTTTCAGCACGACATGCAAGCCGCTGATTTCCATACCTTTGTCGACCGCCTTGGCCATGTCATAGACGGTCAGGGCGGCGACGGAGGCGGCGGTCAGCGCCTCCATTTCCACGCCGGTCTGGCCGGTGGTCTTGACGGTCGCTTGAATGCGGATGCCGGGCAGATCCGGGTCAGGCGTCAGTTCAATCGCGACCTTGGTGATCGGCAATGGATGGCACAGCGGAATCAGATCGGCTGTGCGCTTGGCCGCCATGATCCCGGCCAGCCGCGCAACCCCCAGAACGTCACCTTTTTTGGCGCGCCCTTCGGTAATGATATCAAAGGTTTCACGCTGCATCTTAATGTGGTTTTCAGCGACCGCGATGCGCGAGGTGACGGCCTTATCAGATACATCGACCATGTGCGCGTCGCCTTTGCCGTCGAAGTGCGTCAGTGCCATTTACATGCCTCCCGGGCGCAGGGGGTCAGCCAGCAAAGCGCGCGTGGCCATTTCGACGTCGGGCTGCCGCATCAGGCTTTCGCCAATCAGAAACACCCGTGCCCCGAACGCGGCCATATCGGCCAGATCCTTCGGGGTGCTTAATCCGGATTCCGACACGATCATCTTGGCCGGGTCCACATATTTGGACAGGCTGCGCGTGGTGTCCAGCGAAGTTTCAAACGTTTTCAGATTGCGGTTGTTGATGCCGATCAGACGGCTTTTCAATTGGCTGGCACGGTCAAGTTCGGCCTTGTCATGCACTTCGATCAGCGCGTCCATGCCCCAATCGGCAGCCGCTTCTTCCAGTTCATGCGCCTGAGCATCGCTGACCGACGCCATGATGATCAGGATGCAATCAGCCCCCAAGGCACGCGCTTCGGC